>JBIPLL010000417.1:0-3244 GCA_044368425.1 Beijerinckiaceae bacterium | reverse complement strand
TAGATGCAATCCATACCCGCCAAAACACAAACAAGCCCATCCAGCTTTCCAGCCAGACAACCAAGCCCAGTCTCAGTGGCAAGGACAGGGGCGCAAACCGCGTCAGCGGCGCCGCCCCGATGGCCGCTATATAGATTCGCACCCGGTTCCCTGTCAACGCGAAAAGTAAGAAAAATTTCGAAGCCACCCGAAATGTGGGACGGAAGTGGTGGCGGCTGGCGTCGGATCGGGCAGATTCAGGCGTCCTGAACGGCCATTTGGCGGGAAATGTGGCCGTTTTCGCGATCCCTGCTCTCCGCCGTTTTTCGGGGGGCACGCCCCGCGATCGCCCGGATTGCTGCGTGGGCCTGCCGGATCGTTCAGGCCGAGGCGACTGGCACAGCGACTTTCGGGGTGATGTTGAACGACCTCAGCCTCGCAGACCCGTTGAGGTCCAGAACGGTGAGGCTTCCGGGATCGACGGGCATGATGCGATCGGGCTCGAGGCCGATCAGGATCGACAGAACGGCCCGGATTGCTCCGCCATGGGTCACGACGACGGTCGTCCCCGTCGCGGGCACCCGATTGAGGGCGCGACCGATACGTTCCCGGAATTCGCGCCAGGGCTCGCCCCCGGGCGGATCGAAGCGCCCTGCCCGCCAGGCACGATAGTCGGCCGGATCAAGCTCGCTCCTCCCCTTTCCCTCCCAGCTGCCGAGATTGGCCTCGCGCCAGATTTCGTCGACGACCGGGTTGAGGCCAATCAGTCGGGCGGTCTCCTGCGCGCGCTTCAGATCTGACGAAATCGCCGATTGCGGATCAAGATCCCGAACAAGCGGCGCGATGGAGGCAGCTTCGCGCATACCTTCCGGAGACAGGCTGATATCCGCCTGCCCTTGCAGGAGATGCGTGGCGTTCCAGGCAGTCTGCCCGTGTCGAACGAGAACCAGTCGTGTCATGATCGGCGCATGCCCTTCGCGTCAAAAATGCCGTCGGGCTCGGCCGGCAGCAGGATGCCTATTGTCTCGCCGATCGTGAACCGGCGTGCGTGGTCGATCACGGCTGTCAGCCGCGTGTCTCGGGCGCGGGCCGTCACCATCGTGCGCCCCGCGAGTGGTACCGCTTCAAGAACCTCGGCCCGGACCGCGCCCGGCGTCTCGGCGTCGGTGACCGCGAGCCGCTCCGCCCGGTACATGATCTGGGAGGGTCCGGACCCGCTTGCATTGGCGAGCCTCACCCCGTCGAAAAACCATGCGCCCGCCTTCTCCTCGGCCGGCACCAGATTGGCCGGCGGAGCGCCGATGAAGGTTGCGACGAAGGCTGTGCGGGGCCGGGTCAGCAGTTCCTCTGGCGAGCCGAACTGCTCGATGCGCCCGTCCTTCAGGACGGCGACATGAGTGGCCATCGTCAAGGCCTCGACCTGATCGTGTGTGACGTAAACGCTGGTCGCGCCGGTTGCCCTGTGCACGCGCATGAGTTCCGTCCGCATCTCGACGCGCAGCTGCGCGTCGAGGTTCGAAAGGGGCTCGTCGAACAGAAGGATGCCTGGCTCTGGCGCGACCATCCGCGCAATGGCGACGCGCTGCTGCTGGCCGCCGGAGATCTCGTTCGGGTAGCGCTCGGCCAGCTTTTCGATCGCCATCAACCGAAGCACCTCGGCAACCCGTGCCCGGCGCTCGGCTGCAGATCGCCGGGCGACCTTCAACGGCCACTCGACATTGGCCGCGACGGTCATGTGCGGCCACAGGGCATAGGACTGGAACACGAGACCGCAATTGCGTTGGCCCGGTCCCTTGACGACCCCCCTTTCCCCGTTGGCAACCTCCTGCCCTTCGAACTTGATGGAGCCATGGGTCGGAGCCTCGAGGCCGGCCAGCATGCGAAGCATCGTGCTCTTGCCGCAGCCGGATGGCCCGACAAGGACGAGGAACGAGCCCCGCGGGACGCTGATGTTCACGTCAGCAACGGCCTTGAAGGCGCCATAGGCGCGCGCGAGATCGCTGATCTCGATCGCCGGCGCTGTTGCATGCGACACCGGCAGCGGAGCTTTCTGGGGAACCTGGACGGTCATCGGGTTTCCTTGCGATCCTCGTCGAGCCAGGGCTCGGCCCGGCCCTGGAGGCGCTGGGCCAGCAATGTCGACGCCAGGGCGACAGCCGTGATGAGTGCGGTTATGGCATTGCCGAACTGCACGAAGCCCTCAGAGGCATAACGATAGGCCAGAACGCTGAGCACCGGTGTTGCCGGGGTGAAGAGCAGAACGACCAGCGAGAGATCCCTCAGGATCTTGACGAAGGTCAGTACGCCGCCCGCCATCAGCGAACGCGCCGTCAGCGGAAGAAAGATGGCAAGAAGGCGGCGCGGGAGCCCGGCGCCCGTCATGCTTGCAGAGTCCTCCAGCTCGCCAGCGACCTGCTCCATCGCGGCGCGCCCGGACTGGACGGTGAACGGGAGCGTATAGGCGGCTCCCGCGATGACCAGGAGAGCGAATGTTCCGTAAAGGGCGGGAAATGGCCCGATCGGCGCGCCGAACAGGGCGATATAGGCAGCCCCGAAGGCGATCCCGGGCACCAGCGCCGGAAGAAAGGCGAGTTGGTTGAGAACCGCGCCGACGGGATGCCGCTTCAGTCGTGACACCGCATAGGCAATCGCAAGTCCAAGCCCCATCGAGACGACGGCAACTGATCCCGCGAACGCAAGCGTGATGCCGATGGCACGCAGGGTCTCGGGATTTCGCAGGATCCCGGCCTGGCCCTGGGCGAGGGCGGGATCGGACACGCCGGTCCAGTAGTGCAGGGTAAAGCCTGAAAGAACATCGCCCGACCGCGTGGTGAGGCTCGAGACGAGGAGTGCGACAAGCGGCATCACTGTCGTGAGCACGAGGATCGTGGCAGCAAGGCCGAGGAGTGGCCAGCGCCAGCGTCCCCGCGCAAATCGGCGATTGCGACCGCCCTTGCCGGAAATCGTCGCGAAGGAACGGCGTCCGCTCATGATGCGGTTGGACGCCCACAGCACAAGCGCAGCGACACCGATGAGAACGATCGCCAGCACATAGCCGCGCTCCACCTGCCCGGTTGATATGGCTCCGTAAAGGCGCGTCGACAGGGTCTGCATGCCGACCGGCAGGCCAAGAATGGCGGGCGCGGCGAAGTTGGAGACAGCGCCTGCGAATGCAAGCGAGCCCGCAGAGAGAACGGCGGGGATGACCATCGGCAGGGTGATGCCGATCAGGATCCGGCCGGGCCGCGCCCCGCTCATCGTGCCG
>JBIPLL010000416.1:0-3246 GCA_044368425.1 Beijerinckiaceae bacterium | reverse complement strand
GGCAGGCCGCGCTCGGGACCGCGGCCGACCCGGTGATGCTGGAGATCTTCAACAATCTCTTCATGTCCATCGCCGAGCAGATGGGCGTGACGCTGCAGAACACGGCCTATTCGGTCAACATCAAGGAGAGGCTCGACTTTTCCTGCGCCGTTTTCGACGCGAATGGCGAGCTTGTCGCCAATGCGCCCCATATGCCGGTGCATCTGGGCTCGATGGACAAGTCGGTCGCCACCGTGATCGCGCAGAACCCGACGATCCGTCCCGGCGACGTCTATTGCCTCAACGCACCCTATAATGGCGGCACGCATCTGCCGGACATCACCGTCTGCACGCCTGTCTTCGACACGGCCGGGGGCGAGATCCTGTTCTGGGTGGCAAGCCGCGGCCATCATGCCGATATCGGCGGCGTCGCTCCCGGCTCCATGAGCCCGCGGGCGACCCATATCGAGGAAGAGGGCGTCTATATCGACAATTTCAAGGTGGTCGATGGTGGAGGCTTCCTCGAGGCAGAACTCGTTGGGCTGCTGACCGGCGCACGCTATCCGGTGCGCAACGTCGTGCAGAACGTCAACGACCTCAAGGCGCAGATCGCCGCCAATGCCAAGGGCACGGCCGAGCTCAAGCGCATGGTCGAGGCGTTCGGTCTCGATGTTGTCCGGGCCTATATGGGTCACGTGCAGGACAATGCGGCCGAGAGCGTCCGGCGGGTCATCGACCGGCTTCAGGACGGTGAATTCACCTACGAGATGGACCAGGGCTGCGTCATCAAGGTCGCGATCCGTGTCGACCGGGCGAACCGCCGTGCACGGGTCGATTTCACCGGCACAAGCCCGCAGCGACCCGACAATTTCAACGCGCCCGCGCCCGTCACGCGGGCTGCCGTCCTCTATGTCTTCCGGGTGATGGTGGACGACGCCATTCCCATGAATGCGGGGTGCCTGCGGCCGATCGACATCGTGGTGCCGGAAGGCTCGATGCTCCAGCCGACCTATCCTGCCGCCGTTGTCGCCGGGAATGTCGAAGTCAGTCAGGCGGTGACGAACTGCCTGTTCGGCGCACTCGGCGCCATGGCAGCCGCCCAGGGCACCATGAACAACCTCACCTTCGGCAACGACATCTACCAATATTACGAGACGATCTGCTCTGGTTCGGCAGCCGGGCCCGGCTTTGCCGGCGCGCATGGCGTGCATGTGCACATGACGAATTCCCGCCTGACCGACCCGGAAGTGCTGGAGAGCCGGTTTCCTGTCGTGCTTGAGGATTTCCACATTCGTGCCGGATCGGGCGGGCGCGGGCGCTGGCGCGGCGGGGACGGCACGAGCCGCACGATCCGCTTCCGCCAACCCATGGACTGCGCGATTCTCGCCTCGCACCGCAGGGTCCGGCCTTTCGGCCTTGCCGGCGGCGAGCCGGGCGAAGTCGGCCGGACCGTCGTGCGGCGACTTTCGGGGGAGGTCGAGGAACTTGCCGGCTGCGACCAGACACGGCTTGAGGCCGGCGAGGCTGTTACCGTTGTCACGCCGACGGGCGGAGGCTATGGCACGCCCGAGGTGTGATGGTCGAGCAGTCACCGATTTCCGCAAGATATGCGAAACGGTGATACCTGCGAATATTATTCTGTCTCTGCTCGACGCTTGACGAAAGACACTGTCGTAGTATCCCCTCTGCCCCAACGTCAGGGGGGAGCAATGTCGACGGATATTCGGGATGAGGTTTCTTTATTGCGAGATCAGCTCAACGCATTGCATCAGAGTCATCAGGAGGCCATGGGCCGGATTGCAGCCCTGTTGGCGATCCTTGCACGCAAGCTGCCGCTGGAACCCGTCGAACTGTCCGATGTGCGTCGACTGAACGCGCTTGCGCTGCCGACCCCGGTTTCGGTCACGGCGCTGGCCGGCTACGATCAGGCGGTGAGTTTCGTCGCCACTCACGGCTGGCGCGACTGAGTTGTCGCGAACACGCTGGCGCTCCGATGTTCTTGTCGGGCTCCGGAAGCTCTTGACCCGGTCCCGCTGCCTTCGCATGGTCGCTGCAGACACGGTGGTTGAGCGCGCATCTCGCGATGCGAGGCGCGTCGATCGGAAGGGCGGGAATATGAGTCAGGGCAGGAATGGGACGCGTGTCACGCGCAGCGCCGCAGCGGCTCTGGCGCTGGCCTGCGTGGCTGCTTTCGGGGGCTGGTCCGGGTCCGCTGCGGCGCAGGGCCGGGTGCCGGCCGAGGAGAGGGTCTATCCGTTTTCCGGCGTGCTGCCCGCCTGCAGCGACGGGGCCGTGCTCTCCCATATCCAGCGGTGGTTCGCCTCGCGCGAGACAACCTACTGGCAGTCGACGCTGACCATCGACGGGTTCGACCGGGTCGGTGTCGTGGCCGAGCGTCCGTGGGGCGCCACCTATGTGCCGCGCCGCTTCTGCACGGCGCGTGCGCATATGTCGGACGGGCATGTCCGGCGCGTCGATTACTTCATCAAGGAGGATCTTGGCATCATCGGCATGAGCTGGGGGGTGAACTGGTGCGTGCACGGCCTCGATCGAAACCGCGCATATGCGCCCGACTGCAAGATGGCCCGGCCTTGATCGCGCGCCTCCTTGCCGCTTTCGCGCTGGCTGCCGGCCTTGGCTCGGCGGCTCAGGCGCAGGATCGTGGCGGTCCGCCAGGATCGTTCGATTTCTACGTGCTCGCGCTGTCCTGGTCGCCGGGCTTCTGCGCGCTGGAGGGCGATTCGAAGAGCCGGGAGCAATGCGCGCCGGGGGCGGGCCTCGGCTTCGTCGTGCATGGCCTGTGGCCGCAGAACGAGCGCGGCTTTCCCTCGGAATGCGGGCCTGCCGGGCGGACGCCCTCGCGGCTCGCGATGGACGAGGCGCGCGGGCTCTTCCCGTCCGAGGGCCTTGCACGCCATCAATGGCGCAAGCACGGGACCTGTTCCGGCCTGAGTCCGAGCGATTATTTTGCCGCGACACGCAAGGCGAGCGAAAAGGTCAAGCTGCCGGTGGCCCTGACCGGGCGGGCGGAAGAGCAGACCTGGACCCCGATCGACCTCGAGCGGGCCTTCGTGGCCGCGAATCCTGGCCTGCGCGTCGACCAGATGTCCGTGATCTGCCGGCGTGGGCAATTGCAGGAAGTGCGCGTCTGTCTGGAGCGGGACCTGCGTGGCTTCCGGTCCTGCCCCGAGGTGGATCGCAACGGGTGCAGGGGCGGGCGTCTGACGGTCAACGCCGTCCGTTGATGAGGGCGAACTCTCGCGAGAG
>JBIPLL010000022.1:0-13339 GCA_044368425.1 Beijerinckiaceae bacterium | reverse complement strand
GCGCCGCCGCATTCCTCGTTCTGGAGGCAGCCGACACGGCCGCCACAAGGGGCGCGACCGCGATTGCCCGCCTCGCCCCCCTCGAGGCGCGCCGCACGAAGCGCGACGACGGCGCCCTGCCGGATGCCGTCGCGGGCATGTGGCGCGATTCGGGGGCGGATGCCGGCGCGCTGGTCATATCGGGCGCCACGGGCATCACCGCTTTGAGGCGGGACGAGATGGCCGGCCTCGATGCCGCCGGCAGCACGGGCGAGCGTGTCGCGCTCGGGGATCTCATCGGCCATGCGCTGGAGGCGCAGGCCCCCTTCGGCGTCGGCCTCGCCGCCCTCGCCCTGCGCGACGGGCAGCGGCCCGAGGCAGTCGTTACCATTGTCGGCCACCAGCGCGGCGAGGGTCTCGCCCGCCTGCTGCCCGCCTGAGGAGAGAGGCATGTCGAGGATCCATCGCGATCATGCCGGACGCCCGCTCGTCGCCGTGACGGGCATGGGGCTCGTGACGTCTCTTGGCGAAGGCAAGGTTGATAACTGGACGGCGCTCACGGCCGGACGCTCAGGCATCCACCGTATCACGCGCTTCCCGACCGAGGGCCTGCGCACGACCATCGCCGGCACCATCGACTTCATCGATGTCGAGCCCTTCTGCGCCCCGCGCCTCTCGGAGGAATTCGCCGTGCGGGCGGCCGGCGAGGCGATTGCCCAGAGCGGCATCGGCGGGCCCGGCGATTTCCCCGGCGAGCTCTTCGTGGCCGTGCCGCCTGTCGAGATGGAATGGCCGCAGCGTCAGGAACTGGCACGCGCCGGTGCGGATGGCGCTGACGTAACCTATGCGACGCTCCTGCGCGGCGCGGCCACGGGGCGCTATCGCGCCTGGCACAACCTCTTCCTGTTCGGCACGGTGACCGACCGGATCGCCGACCGCTTCGGCACGCGCGGCTCGCCGATCTCGCTCTCGACGGCCTGCTCGTCGGGCGCGACCGCGATCCAGCTTGGCGTCGAGGCGATTCGTCGCGGCGAGACGCAGTCCGCTTTGTGCATCGGCACCGACGGCTCGGTCCATGCCGAGGCCCTGATCCGCTTCTCGCTGCTCTCGGCCTTGTCGACGCAGAACGATCCCCCCGAGGCCGCCGCAAAGCCTTTCTCGAAGAACCGCGACGGCTTCGTCATGGGTGAAGGGGCGGCGGCGCTGGTGCTCGAGGACTATGATGCGGCGCTCGCCCGCGGCGCCACGATCCTGGGCTTCGTCGCCGGCTGCGGCGAGCGCGGCGACGGCTTCCACCGCACGCGCTCAAGCCCGGACGGCAAGCCTGCCATCCTCGCCATGCAGGAGGCCATCGCCGATGCGGGCCTGACGCCGGACACGATCGACTACATCAACGCCCACGGCACCTCGACGCCGGAGAACGACAAGATGGAGGCCATGAGCTGCACCGCCGTATTCGGCGAGCGCATGGCGTCCCTGCCCATCTCCTCGAACAAGTCCATGATCGGTCATACGCTGACCGCCGCCGGCGCCATTGAGGCCGTCGTCACGCTGATGACCATGGCGAAAGGCCGCATCCCGCCGACCATCAATTATCATGTGCCCGACCCGGCCATTCCGCTTGATGTGGTGCCGAATGTGGCGCGCGATGCCGTGGTCAATTGCGCGATGTCGAATTCCTTTGGCTTCGGCGGCCAGAACACCTGCCTCGTCTTCACGCTGGAGCCGGGCAACAGCCGGCCGGAAACCAAATCATGACCGCTCCCATTCTCGTCACCGGCGGCGCACGCGGGCTCGGCGCAGCGATCGTGCGCGCGCTTGCGGAGCAAGGCCACGACGTCGTCTTCACCTATCGCTCATCCGCCGAGGAGGCGAAGGCGCTGGCAGCCGAGATCGCGGCCGCCCATCCCGGCCGCCGCATCGAGGCGCGTGCGCTCGACCTCTCGGACAAGGCAGCTCTCGATGCCTTCGCCGAAGCGGCCGAGGGCGAGAGCTGGCACGGCCTGATCCACAATGCCGGCCAGCCCTATGACGCGCTCGCGCTCATGATGGCGCAGGACAAGGCGGAAGCCGCGATGCAGGTCAATTTCTGGTCGCTGACGCGGCTTGTGAAGGCCCTGTCGCGTGGCATGATCCGGGCGCGCTCAGGCCGGATTGCCGTCATCGGCTCGGTGGCCGCCCTGCAGGGCAATCCCGGCAACGCGGCCTATGCCGCTTCCAAGGGCGCGATGCTGTCCTATTGCCGGACGCTCGCAGTCGAGACAGCGAAGCGGGGTATCACGGTGAATTACATCGCACCCGGCTTCATCGACACGCAGATGATGGCACCCTATGCCGCCTATCGCGAGAAGATGCAGGCGCAGATCCCGGCCGGCCGCTTCGCGAAGCCCGAGGAGGTCGCCGCCCTTGCCGCCTTCCTGATGTCGCCCGGCGCCGCCTATATCACGGGCGCCGTCCTGCCGGTCGATGGCGGGCTCACCAGCATGATGGGCGTGCATCGCTGAGATCGCGCGTCGCACCCTCGCGTCTGCGGCTTGCCAGACCGGCAGCGCGCCCTTAATCCGGGCGCCTGTTCTAACGGCTGTCTCCCGACACCGGCCCCGTCTCGAAAGGTGAGCCATGCGCGCCCTGATGCTCCACGGCGACCGCGACCTGCGTCTTGAGGAGATCGAGCCGCCGCCCCCGCCCGCTCCAGGGGAGGTGCAGGTGCGCGTGCGCGCCATCGGCCTGAACTTTCTCGATGTCTGGGGCTTCCGCGGCATGGCCTTCGCCAAGCGCAAGATGCCGCAGGCCGCGGGCGTCGAGGCGGCCGGCGAGGTCGTGGCGCTCGGCGAGGGCGTGACCGACCTGCGCATCGGCCAGAAGGTCACGATGTATGGCGCCGACACCTGCGGCCATTGCAAGGCCTGCCGCGAGGGCCGCGACAACCTGTGTGAGAACGTCGCCGGCATCATGGGCTTCCATATCGACGGCTTCGCCCGCGAGCGGCTGAACCGGTCGCGCCGGCTCTGCATCCCGGTGCCCGACGAGGTCTCTTTTGCCGATGCCGCCTGCGCGCCGATCGGTTTCGGCACCGTCCAGCACATGCTCTTCGACAATGCGAAACTTGAGCCGGGCGAAACGATCCTGATCCAGGCGGGCGGTTCGGGCATCGGCACCGCGGCGATCAAGATGGCCAAGGCCATCGGCTGCGAGGTCTTCACGACCGTCGGCGATGACGCGAAGGGCGAGAAGGCGAAGGCGCTCGGTGCCGATCACGTCATCAATTACCGCAACGAGCGCTTCGAGGGCGAGGTGCGTCGCCTGACGAAGCGCAAGGGCGTCGATGTCGTGTTCGAACATGTGGGCGCAGAGACCTGGAACGGCTCGCTGCTCTGCCTCAAGCGCGGCGGCCGCCTCGTCACCTGCGGCTCGACCTCGGGCGTTTCGGTGCAGATGAACCTGATGCAGCTTTTCCAGCAGCAATACCGCATCTTCGGTTCGTTCGGCTGCACCATGGCCAATATCCGCGAGAGCCTCGCCAAGATGGCCGGCGGAATGACGCCCGTGATCGACGAGGTCTTCCCGCTCGACCGCTTCCAGGACGGCCTCGCCAAGCTTGAGAGCCGGCAGGTCTTCGGCAAGGTCATTGTCGAAATCTGAAATGGCCTGGATCGCCCGCCCCGGCGCAACGGAACCGTTTTTCCTTGACGTCTGCGCCCGGCTCCGTGATCAGGCGACGGGGCTGTGATCCACAGACGGGACCGGGGCTGTTGAGACGTTTCGGGATGATCGCGCGCCGGTGGGCGATGAAGCCGGTGGAATTCGCCATGCGCGGTCTCGTGCGTGGGGTCTTTGCCCTCGCACGCGCGCTGGGCCCCGCCCGCTCGGCCGATCTCGGCGGCTGGATCGCCCGCCATATCGGCCCGCTCTTGCCGGTTCATCGCGTCGCTCTCGGCAATCTGCGCGCCGCATTCCCGGACAAGGCAGAGAACGAGATCAAGGCGCTGGCCCGCGAGGCCTGGGACAATCTCGGCCGAACAGGCGGGGAATATCCCCATCTCAAGGTGCTGTTCGACTACGATGACGCGAATCCCGACCCGAACGGGCGCGTGGAAGTCGAAGGCATCGAGCATTTCATTGCGCTGCGCGACGACGCTCGTCCCGGCATCATCTTCTCCGCCCATCTCGGCAACTGGGAATTGCCGGCGATCTGCGCGGCTCGCTACGGTCTCGACGCCACGGCCGTGTTTCGCGCACCCAACGACCCCGCCATCGCGGAAGTGGTGCACAAGGTCCGCAGCCAGACCATGGGCGGCCTTGCCGCAGCACGGCAGGGCGCAGCCTTCGCCATGCAGGCGGTGCTGGAGCGCGGCGGCCATCTCGGCATGCTCATCGACCAGCATTTCACGCGCGGCGTGCGGGTCGATTTCTTCGGCCGCCCCGCCGTGACCAATCCGATCCTCGGCAAGTTCGCCCGCAATTTCGATTGCCCGGTCCATGGCGTGCGGGTGATCCGCCTGCCCGGCCACCGCTTTCGCCTTGAACTGACGCCGCCGATCGTGTTGCCGCGCGACGACAAGGGCGAGATCGATGTGGCGGGCGCCATGCAGGCCATGACCTCTGTTGTCGAGGGCTGGGTGCGCGAGCATCCCGGCCAATGGCTCTGGATGCATCGCCGCTGGCGGCAGCCTGTCGGAGACCCGGCTGGCTCCTCATCTCAAGCGAAGGTGATTTCCAAGTGAACGGCCTTTCGGGTTCAGTTACGTCCATGATGGCTTTCGCTGCCCGCCGCAGGTTCATCCTGCTTGCTGCCTCCGCTCTGGCCTGTGCCCCGCTGCTCGCGACGGGCGCGCGCGCCGAGATGCCCCATGGCGTCATCGAACTGTTCACGAGCCAGGGCTGCTCGTCTTGTCCGCCGGCCGACCGCCTGATGGCGGAACTCGCGGAGGAGCCCGGATACATCGTCCTGTCGCTTCCGGTCGATTACTGGGACTATCTGGGCTGGAAGGACACGCTGGCGCTTGGCGTATTCTCGAAGCGCCAGAAGGCCTATGCCACCTCGCGGGGTGACGGCATGGTCTACACGCCCCAGGCGGTCGTGAACGGCCAGGTCCACGCGCTCGGCTCGGATCGCGCGGCGATCATGGCCGCCGACCGCGAGACCCGGATTCGCGCGGGAGCCGTCGAGGTCGGACTCAAGATCGCGGAGGCGGACGGCGTCATGCGCGTGACCCTGCCGACCATGCCTTCGGCACGCCCGGCGACCGTCTGGGTTCTTCCCGTCTCGCGCGCCACGACTGTCGCGATCGCGCGCGGCGAGAACAAGGGGCGCAACGTCACCTATGCAAATGTGGCGCGGGATTTGATTCGCGTCGGTGAATGGACCGGCGAGGCGACAACGCTCGATGTCCCTCTCGAACGTGTCCGGCGAGCCGATTGCGACAGCTATGTCGTGCTGCTCCAGCAGGGCGACGGCAAGCGCCCCGGCGCCATCATCGGAGCCGCCCGCTCCGACAAGTGATACGCCGGGCCTGAACCGTCAGGTCCCGCATGCGCTGCGGCGCGGGCGCCATGCCGGAAAACAGGTGGATGAGCCCTCCCCGCTTCGTGTATCGGATTTTCAGGGTGATCTGGCCCGGCTTGAGACGATCCCATGAGCCTCGATCTGGACTTCATTCCGGCGGCATCTGTGCTGGCAGCCTATTCGCTCGCCTGTTTCGTGCTCTTCGTCACGCCAGGCCCGGACATGAGCCTGTTTCTGGCCAAGACCATGGCGGGCGGGCGCCGGGCAGGCATCGCCGCGATGCTGGGCGCGATGGCCGGCTGCTGCGTTCATACGCTGCTGGCAGCGCTGGGGTTGTCCGCCTTGCTGGCGGCATCGGCAACGGCCTTCACCATCCTGAAGATCGTGGGCGCGCTTTATCTGCTCTGGCTGGCCTTCGACGCGATCCGCAACGGCTCCGCCCTCAACATCCGTGAAGGGGGACGGGCCGAGCCCTCATTCTGGCGGACCTTTCTGGTCGGGATCGGCATCAATCTGACCAACCCCAAGGTCGTCCTGTTCTTCGTGACCTTCCTGCCGCAATTCGTGGCCGCCAACGATCCGAACGCTGCGGGCAAGCTCGTCTTTCTCGGGCTCTATTTCGTGGCGTTCAGCATTCCGCTGGCACTCCTGATGATCCTTGGAGCGGAGCGGGTGATCGCGCTGCTGCGCAGCCGCCCGCGCGTGATGCGCATCATCGACTATCTCTTCGCCTCGCTCTTCGGCGCCTTCGCCCTGAAGATCCTCGCCACGCAGGGGAAATGAGGGCAGGCACCCTCATTACGTGCATCCCGGGCGGCAAGCATCACGCCAGCACGACGAGCAGATCCTTCGCATCGACGGGCGTGCCAGGCTGGACCAGCACCTCCGCCACCTGCCCGTCGCGCGGCGCATGCAACGCGGTCTCCATCTTCATCGCCTCGATCGTGAGCATGACGTCCCCCGCCTTGACCGGCTGGCCGGGGCGCACCGCGATGGTCGAGATCGCGCCTGGCATGGGCGCGGCCACATGGGCCTCGTTGCCGTCTTCCGCCTTGCGCCGGGCCGGCAGGCGCGCGACGGCCTTGCGGTCCGGCACGCGCACGATGCGCGGCTGGCCGTTCAGCTCGAAGAACACCTTGACCTGCCCCTCGTCGTCGGTCTCGCCGATGGCCTGCAGGCGGATGACCAGCGCCTTGCCGGCCTCGATCTCGACGCTGACCTCCTGTCCCGGCTCCATTCCGTAGAAATAGACGGGGGTGGGCAGGCGGCTCACGGGGCCATATTTGCGCTGCGCCCCGGCAAAATCCGCAAAGACCTTTGGATACATCGCATAGGCCGACAGTTCGCGCTCGTCGAGCTGCCGCCCGCAACGGGCCTCAGCCTCCTTGCGCATGGCGGCAAAATCAGCCGGCGGCAGCAGCGAACCCGGCCTGACGAGGATCGGCGCATCGCCCTTCAGCACCTTGCGCTGCAAGGCCTCCGGCCAGCCGCCAGGCGGCTGTCCGAGATCGCCGCGAAGCATCTCGACCACCGAGGCCGGAAAGGCGATCTCGCGGCCGGGATCGAGGATGTCGGCGGCGCTCAGACCCTGCGACACCATCATCAACGCCATGTCGCCCACCACCTTGGAGGATGGCGTCACCTTGACGATGTCGCCGAACAGGTCGTTGGCCGCCCGATAGGCCCGCGCCACCTCGTGCCAGCGCGTTTCGAGGCCCAGCGCCCGGGCCTGTTCCTTGAGATTGGTGAACTGCCCGCCGGGCATCTCGTGGAGATAGACCTCCGATGCGCCTGACTTGAGGTCGGATTCGAAGGCCGCATACTGGATGCGCACCGCTTCCCAGTAGAAGCTGATCTGCCGGATCGCCTCGGGATCGAGGCCCGTATCGCGCCCGCCATGGCGCAGCGCCTCGACCAGCGAGCCCAGGCAGGGCTGCGAGGTCGTGCCCGACATCGCGTCCATGGCCGCGTCGATGGCATCCACACCCGCCTCGACGGCAGCGAGCAATGTCGCAGCCGCAATGCCCGACGTGTCGTGGCTGTGCAGGTGGATGGGGAGCCCCACCTCCTCTTTCAGCGCCTTGACGAGCAGGCGCGCGGAGGCCGGCTTGAGCAGCCCCGCCATGTCCTTGATCGCGAGAATATGGCAGCCGGCCTTTTCGAGCTCGCGCGCCAGCCCGACATAGTAACGAAGGTCATATTTCGAGCGCGCTGGGTCGAGGATGTCGCCCGTATAGCAGAGCGCGCCTTCCGCGAGCTTGCCCTCGCTCGCCACCGCGTCGATGGCGACGCGCATGTTGTCGACCCAGTTCAGGCAGTCGAAGATGCGGAACAGGTCCATGCCCGCCCCTGCCGCCTCGCGCACGAAATGCTTCACGACATTGTCGGGATAATTCGTGTAGCCGACGCCATTGGCGCCGCGCAGCAGCATCTGCGTCAGGATATTGGGCGCCCGCTCCCGGATGAGCGCCAGCCGCTCCCACGGGTCCTCGTTGAGGAAGCGCATCGCGACGTCGAAGGTCGCCCCGCCCCAGCATTCGAGCGACAGGATTTGCGGCAGGCCGCGCGCATAGGCGCCCGCCACCGCCGCGAGGTCGAAGGTGCGCATCCGGGTCGCCAGAAGCGACTGGTGCGCATCGCGCATCGTGGTGTCGGTCACGAGCAAGCGGGTCTGCTCGCGCATCCACGCGGCGAACTTGGCCGGGCCCAGCGCGCCCAGCAATTGCCGGCTGCCGCTCCCGATCTCGGCTGCGAAGCGCGGCACCTGCGGCACGCGCGCCTCCGCAGGCGGGCGGGCGCGCCCCTTCACCTCGGGATGGCCGTTGATCGTCACGTCGGCCACATAGGTCAGGAGCTTCGTCGCCCGGTCACGACGGCGCGGGCGCGCGAAGAGCTCCGGCGTCTCGTCGATGAAGCGCGTCGTATAGGCATTGGCCCGGAACTTCGGATGGACGAGCACCGCCTCGAGAAACGACAGGTTGGTGGCGACCCCGCGGATGCGATACTCGCGCAGGGCCCGGTCCATGCGCGCAATGGCCTCCTCCGGTGTTGCCGCCCAGGCGGTCACCTTTTCCAGCATCGGATCGTAGAACCGGGTGACGACGGCTCCCGAATAGGCCGTTCCGCCATCCACGCGGATGCCGAAGCCAAAGGCACCGCGATAGGCCGTGATGCGCCCGTAATCGGGAATGAAATTGTTGTCCGGATTTTCCGTGGTGATCCGGCATTGCAGCGCATGGCCGTTGAGGCGGATCTCGTCCTGCGCCGGGATGCCCGTCTCCTCGGGATGGCCGAGCCGTCCGCCTTCGAGGATGCGGATCTGCGCCTTGACGATGTCGAGCCCCGTGACCTGCTCGGTCACCGTATGCTCGACCTGGATGCGCGGGTTGACCTTGATGAAGTAGAAGGCGCCCGTCAGCGCATCCATCAGGAACTCGACCGTGCCGGCCCCGACATAATCCGTCGCCCGCCCGATCTTCAGCGCAGCATCGGCGAAAGCCTGCCGCTGCTCCCCCGACAGATAGGGCGCGGGAGCCCGCTCGATGACCTTCTGGTTGCGCCGCTGGATCGAGCAGTCGCGCTCGAACAGGTGCACGAGATTGCCATGCGTGTCGCCGATGAGCTGAACCTCGACGTGCCGCGCATGGCGCACCAGCTTCTCGAGATAGACCTCGTCCTTGCCGAAGGCGGCCTTGGCCTCGCGCTTGGCCGACATCACGGCGTCGAGAAGCTTGTCCTCGCTCTCGATCGGCCGCATGCCGCGCCCGCCCCCTCCCCAGGACGCCTTGAGCATCACCGGATAGCCGATGGCGGCCGCCGCAGCCTTGATCGCCTCGGGATCGTCGGGCAAGGGCTCCGTCGCCGGCATCACCGGCACGCCGACCGACACCGCGAGATTGCGCGCATCGACCTTGTTGCCGAGCGTGCGCAGCGTCCTTGGCGTCGGGCCGATGAAGATGATGCCAGCCTGTGCGCAGGCCTCCGCGAATTCGGGACTCTCGGAGAGAAATCCATAGCCGGGATGGATGGCGTCGACATTCGCCTCGCGCGCGACGCGAATCACCTCGCCGATATTCAGGTAAGCCTCGAGCGGCCCGAGACCACGCCCGACCTGGTACGCCTCGTCCGCCTTGAAGCGATGGAGGGAGAGCTTGTCCTCCTCCGCATAGATGGCGACTGTCGAGATCCCGAGCTCGGTCGCCGCGCGAAACACGCGAATCGCGATCTCGCTCCTGTTGGCGACAAGCAGACGCCTGATCTTCATCGATAGCTCCCCGATCACAGCCTGAGGCACATGAACTGAAACAACATTTCCTTTCAATCATCATGTGCGCCCCACCACAATCGGGGAAAACCCTCAGATGATGCAATGCAGCATTTGACCCCCGGAAAGGTGCGTGTTGTCATGCAGTCGCAGCCGTCGAAACGGCTTGGTTGCGTCGTGGAGGGCCGATGATCGCGCCGCTCATGCGCCCGGTGGCGCTGCTGGGCCAGTTCGTCCTGCTGGCGCTTCTCGGCCTGTTCCTGCTGGCGAGATCGGTCCCCGGCGGACCGGTCGCCTGGCTCGCGGGGCCTGCGGCATCGACCGGCGAGCGCAGCGCCCTCGCGACGACGCTCGCGGTGGATCGTGCTGCGCATGTCCAGTTCCTGCGTTTTTCGCGACGTGTCGTCAGCGGAGACCTCGGGCGTTCGGCGCGCTCCGGCGCGCCGGTCCTTCCCGTGGTCGCGACGGCCGTCGCCGGCACCGGCGCATTGCTTCTGGCCGCAGGCGCAGTCGCGGCGCCGATCGTCTCGCTGCTTGTCGGCGGCCTGACAGCATTCGGCATCGGTGGCCGGATGATTGCCGCCTTTGCGCTGGCTGGCCTGATGGCTCAGGTCCCTCTGGCTGTGGCGATGGCGCATTGGTCAGCCGAGATGGCGATGCTGCCCGCCGCCCTTCCGCCCGCTCTGGCCCCTTTCGTCGCGCTCCTGCCCGGCATCGCGCTCCTGGCCCTGCTCGTGGCGGGCGTCATGACGCTCGACCTGCGCCGGCTGCTGCGCGAGCGCATGGCGTCTCCATCCGCCCTGATGGCGCGGGCTCGCGGCTTCGGTCGCTGGAGCATCCTGCGGCGGCAGGCAATGCCGTCCGTCCTCCCGCAGCTTGGTCGTGCCATGATCGTGGCGCTGCCACGCCTTCTGGGCCTGACGCTGCTCGTCGAGGCCCTCGTGACCGGAACGGGGCTGGGCGCCCTCACCTTCACCGCTCTCGCAAATCGCGATGTGCCAATGCTCGCCGGTGCCGTGCTCATATTGCTGGCGCTCGGCCTGCTGCTGCGCGCACTGGTCTCGACGGCCCCCTCGTTTCGCTGGCGGAGCGCGCGATGAGTTCCGGGCTGTCCTTCCTCGCCACGCTGCGTGCGGCCTCCGAGGAGCGCCCGATGCCCGCGCTCGGGCTGGCACGGGCAGCAAATGCGGCAGCCGTGCTGTGGCTTGCGGCCATCGCGGCCGCAGGATTGGCTGCGTCGCTGCCGGGCGTCCCGGCCTTGCCCGAACCTCTGGCAGCCCTGGTGCCGGGTGCAGCCTTCGCCTGTGCGATCGCCATCGTGCTGCCGGCCCTCGCGCTTGCATGCGGCGCCGCCATTGCCCCCCTCGTCGCCCGGATGGGCTGGCTCCACGCGATTGTGGGACGGCCACTGGAAAGTCTGACCGTTGTGCCCGGCGTCGCGCTGGTCGCCCTCATTTTGGCGGTTGGCGGCACGAGCATGACGGCCCTGCTGGTCGCGCTGTTCGTCGCGCTGCTCCCGTCGGTTATACGCCATATGCGCCTTGCCGCCATCGATCTGCACGACGAGCCGTGGATGGAGGAGGCGCGCGCCATGGGCGTGCCACGCAGCACGATTCTGCGCCGCCATGTCCTGCCGACGCTCGCCACGGAAGCACGCGGCCTGGCCCCCCGGCTCGCCATCCGGGTCTTGCTGATCGAGGCGGCACTGTCGGCTGCCCTGTCATCCGTTATGGGGAACTCGTCCGCATGGCTCGACGCCGGTTGGCCTGGCGCGTCATGGGGCGCGTCATGGGGCGCGATGATGGCCCGCGCACCCGATCCGGCGGCGATGATGGCCCCGGCACTTGCCCTGACGCTGACACTGCTCGCCCTGAGCAGGCTGGCGCTCGTCGCGCGCCGGCATCAGCGGGCCGCCGCACGTCGCCGGCTCGGCGCCATCTGGACCGGCCTGCTGCCATGAGCTTCACGCGATGAACCACATGAGCGCACCGCCAGACCTTATGCACGGGCCTCACGCAGGCGGGACGACGGGCACGGTCGAGAACCTTGCCGAACCGCTTCTGCGCATCGAACGGCTGGACCTGCGCTGGACCGGAGCACTGGCGCGGCTGGCAGGCGTGCATGACCTGACCCTGACCGTCTCGCCGGGCGAGATCGTCGCCATCATCGACGAACATGGGACGCGACCTCCTGACTTCGACGCGGAAGAGGCGCCCGAGGCTGCCGCCGCACTGGCATGGCTGGGCGAACCCGTCGATCCGCAAGCGGGCCGCTGCCGGCCCTCATTGCTGGCGCGTCTTCTGACAGGCTTGCGGCCACCCGCCAGCGAGGCCGATCTTGCCGGTCATCTGCGCCTGAAAGGCGAGGATCTCGCCTCTGCAGATGCAACTGCCTGGCGCCGGCTGCGCGGTCCGGTCATCGGCCTTGCCACAGGCGAACGCCATGGCGGGCTCTGCCCCGACAGCCCGGTCCGGGCGAGCCTTGCGGCAATCCTCCGCCGACACCGCTCGCTGGATCGAAAGCAGGTCCGTCGCGCCATTGAGGCGGCGCTTGTCGCCATGCGGCTGCCCGACCCCCGGCGGCTTCTCGACACGCGACCGCGCGACCTGCCGCCGGCACAGGGCCAGCGCCTCGGACTCGCCGCGGCCCTGTTGCTCGACCCCGCCCTTCTGGTGGCCGACGATCCGGCCGCCGGGCTCGACGCAACCGCAGCAGGGCAGATCCTCGACCTTCTGGTCGAGAGGGCGCGCACACAGGGGACAGCCGTTGTGCTGCTCACGCCTGACCCGGCCCATGCTTTCGCCGTCGCAAGCCGCATCGTCATCCTGCGTCACGGCCGCGCGATCGAGGCGGGCACGCCCGACAGCCTGCGGGCTGCGCCGGGCAACGAAGCCACCCGCGCGCTGGTCGAGCGGGCGAGCCTGGCAATCCCTCCCGAACCGGTGAACCCCGCGAGCACGATCGCGCTTGCCATCACCGGGCTTTCGAAGGTCCACCGTCCCGCCGGCTGGCCGGCGCGCCGGCCCGTGCGCGTGCTCGAGGATGTGACGCTGCACATCAAGCACGGCGAAAGGCTCGCACTCGTCGGCGAAGCCGGTTCCGGCAAGACGGCTCTGGCGCGCTGCCTCGCGGGGCTGGGCACCTTCGGCGAGGGTGAGGCACGGCTCGACGGCGCTTCGCTGGCTGCCGACCCGCAGGAGCGTGCCGCCCTGCTCGCCGCCTCCGTGCGGCTCGTCCCGGGCGAGATCGCGCGCGCCTTCGATCCGCGCCGCCCTGTGCTCGACGCGCTGACACAGGGCCTGCTCGCGCGCGGCCAGGCTCCGGCACAGGCTGCCGCGCTCGCACTCGGCATGATGGAGCTCACAGGCCTGCCGCGCACGCTGGCGCAGGCCCTCCCCGTTTCGCTGCCGACCGCCTTCGCACGGCGGGCCGGCCTCGCCCGCGCCCTGCTTCTGGCACCGCATGTCGTCGTGCTGGAAGACTGGTTCGGCGGCTGCGACGCGCTGGCGCAGTCGGGTCTCGCGCGTCTTGTCGAGGACACGCAGGAGCGCCTGAGGATCGGCATCGTCCTCGTCACGCATGACCTGCGT
>JBIPLL010000414.1:0-3268 GCA_044368425.1 Beijerinckiaceae bacterium | reverse complement strand
GGAGGCCGGCGAGGATCGTCACGGCGAAGAAGGGAAATCCCTGCCATGTTAGCACCAGAACGACGGAGTAGAAGGCCGTATCGGGCCGCGCCAGCCAGGCAATGGGCTGCGAGATGATCCCGCTTCGCAGCAGCATGTCGTTGAGGACGCCGACATTGAAGTCATACATCCAGGTCCACATCAGGCCGATGATGACCGAGGGCAGCGCCCAGGGGATGATGACGAGGGCGCGCGCGACCCCGCGCCACCAGAAGCTCTGGTTGATGAGGAGCGCCGTCACGAGGCCCAGCAGGAATTGCAGGCCGACGACAAGCACGATCCACCAGATCGAGTTGGCAAGCGAGATCCAGAACACCTCGTCGCGGAAGGCGCGCACGAAATTGCCGAAACCCACGAAGGGCACGTCGTTGGGCCGGAACAGGATCAGGTCGTGCAGGCTCATCCAGAGCGTGCGCGCGACCGGAAACAGGATCACGGCCGCGGTCACGATGATCGCGGGCGCAAGGAACAGGTATGGCGTGGTCCCGCCGGAGCGGGAAGAGCCGGACATGATGCGTGACCTGAATGGCCGGACAAGACGGCGATGAACGATCCTTCCGCGCCGTCATGGCGCGGAAGGTGAGTTCGGGCGAAAGAGCGAGGCTTCAGCCGTTGAAGTGCTGCTCGATGGTCTGCATCATCGCGTCCGGCTCGATCTGGCCCAGCATCGCGCGCTGCATGTTGGTCGGCCAGACGGTGCGGGTGAAGTCCGCCGTCTTGGGGCTGTCGGGCAGCGCGTCGGCAATCGGCAGCGAGGCGAAGGTCGCATCGACAAAGCGCTTGGGGTGCATCGTCCAGTTGGACGCGCCGGAGGTCGTGACCGTGAGCTGCCCGGTGAAGCGGTTGAAGGCGACATTGTTTTCGCCCGTGGACAGGAAGGAGATCCACTTGAAGGCGGCTTCCTTGTTGCGGCTGGCCGCGAAGACGGCGTTCGACTCGTCGCCGAAGGAGGTCCAGCCCTTGCCGTCAGCGGCACGCGGCACCGGCACCGCCGAGACCTTGTCGCCCAGCGCCTCGACCATCTCGTTGGCCGAGCCGATATGGTGGATCGTCATGGCGGTGCGCCCGGCCTTGAAGCCGTCGACGATCTGGCGGAAGCCGTCCGTCGGAGCCGATGGCGGGAACACCTTGTGCTCACGCCCCAACGCCACGAACCAGCGATTGGCGGCAAGCGCCTTCGGGCTGACCATGCCGCCCTTGGTGAAATTGGCGCCTCCGCCCAGCACGAAGCTGCCCCAATGGTCATGGCCGCCCGCGCCGCCACGCATGCCGAAGCCATAGATGTCGCCCTTGGTCGTCGCCTTGGCGGCCGCGAGGAACTCGTCGAATGTCTTGGGCGGCTGGACGCCGGCCTGCTGGAACAGGTCGGTGCGACAATAGAGATAGAGCACCACATATTGCAGCGGCAGGTAATATTGCTTGCCGTCGGTGGCGCTGTTCAGCTTCCAGATGTTGTCCGGGATGTCGGCGCGCGCGGCCCAGCCCTTGAGCCAGTTGTCGAGCGGCTCCAGCGCACCCATCTGGGTCAGCCTGGCCTGGTTGTTCAGCTTCACCATGGCGCAATCGGGCGCATTGCCGGCAACAAGCGCGGCGAACAGGCGGGTATAATAGTCGTTGCCGCCGCCCCACGGGATGCTTTCCGCCTGGATCTTGATGCCCGGATTCTCCTTCTCGAACTTTGCGACCAGTTCGGCAGGCGAATGCTGCGGATTGTCGAAGTGATACCACCAGCGCACCGTTGCCTGCTGGGCGATGGCAGGACGCGGCAGGTGCGAGGCGAGAGCGGTGGCACCCGCTGCGGCGAGGAATGTGCGGCGCTTCATGTTGTCCTCCCGGGATCAGGCCTGTGCGGCCAGCTTGTCGTTGAGCGTTGCGGCATCGGGGCGTGCGATGGCGTATCGCAGCCAGTCGCCGGCCGCGCGGATGCTCATGCGCGCGGCTGGCAATTCCTTCGACATCTGCAGATAGCCGTGGACGACGCCCGGCACGCAGTCGAAACGATGGGGCACGCCGGCTCGCGCCAGACGCGCGCTAAGCGTGATCGTGTCGTCACGCAGCGGATCGAGCCCGGCAGCCGTCACATAAAGCGGCGGCAGGCCTTCGAATGTCTGGCGCAGGGGCGCCACGGGGCCGGTTGTGTCGGCCGGCTCGCCGCCGAGCAGGTTGCCCCAGTACCAGCGCATCCGCTCCGTCGAGAGCCCAAAACGCCCGTCGCCGAGTTCGCGATGGCTGTCGGTGTCGAAATCGGGGGCAAAGCAGCCATAGAGCAAGGCCGCGCCGGCAAGGGCCGGGGCGCCCGCGTCGCGCCGTGCGATCAGGGCGGCCAGCGCGAGATGCGCGCCGGCGGAGTCCCCTGCAAGCGCGATCTGGCCGGGCGAGACGGCCACGCCATCGAGTCGGCCGGCAAGAACCGTGTCGATCCCGGCGAGTACGTCGTCGCGGCCCGCCGGAAAGGGATGTTCTGGAGACAGCCGGTAGTCGAGCGCGAGAACCGGCAGCCGGGCATCGAGCGCAAGCAGCCGGAAGAAGCGGTCGTGGCTTTCCAGCGAGCCAAAGGTCCAGCCGCCGCCGTGAATGCCGATGACAAGCCCTTCGCCCGCCCCGGCTGGCCGATAGAGCCGCGCCCGGATTGAACCGGCCGGGCCGGGCAGATCGAGGTCGCGGACCAGCTCGACCTGCGGCACCGGCAGGTTCCAGTCGCGCGCCAGCGCCTCGAAGGTCGCGCGACCCTCGTCGAGCGGCAGGAGGTCATAGCGCACGGCCGGCAGCGCAGCCTGTCGCGTCAGGATCGCCTGCATCACGGGATCGACGACGGGCCCGCTCATTCGCGGCCTCCATCGGCGCGCATATGCGAGGACAGAGGCACGACATTGCCGGGCACGGCGTCGCGATCATGCATGCGCCCGTCCACGTCGACCAGCGTATCGATGTGATGACCGATCGCCTCGGCGAGGCCCGCCCCGTCACGGCCCGCCAGCCGGTCGACAAGCACGCGATGGCGGCGCGCGGACTCGGTCAGCGGACGCTGATGGCCGGGCGCATAGAGCTTGAAGCGGTGCGAATGCAGCATGCAGCGCATGAGGATCTGTTCGAGCGCCTGCAAACCCGACAGCCGGAACACCTCCATGTGGAACGCCATGTCGAGCTCGATCAGCGCGAAGGCATCGCCAGCGGCAGCAGCGGCGTCCATCTCGGCCTGGATCAGGTCGAGCCGGGCGATGTCGGTCGG
>JBIPLL010000413.1:0-3277 GCA_044368425.1 Beijerinckiaceae bacterium | reverse complement strand
AGGACGGCCAGACGGCCGAGACCCGGGAGGAGGAACCATGAAGGCTTTCATATTGTCTGTGGCCGTAGCAGTGGTCATGGCGGTCGGCGCGTCGATGGTGCTCGAGACCTACCAGAAGCCGGCCGAGACGGCGTTCCGCAGCGAGACCGGCGTTCGTCTCTGACGCGACGCGCGACCTTTCATCGGCGCAAACAATCAAAAGGCCCGCTCTCGCGGGCCTTTCGTGTTTCCGGTTTGCTCCATCCGGACGGACGCTATTCGATGACGATGCGAGGTGCGGCGCGGCTGGCGCCCTGCATCAGGCGGTCGCGCACCTGCTCTGCGATCCGGCGGTAGATTGCCGCATGCGGGCTGGACGGGTCGGTTGCGACGATCGGCCGCCCCCCGTCGGAGGTCTCGCGGATCGACATCGCGAGCGGCACCTCGCCCAGGAAGGGAACGCCGAGCTTCTGCGCTTCCTTGTGCGCGCCGCCATGGCTGAAGATGTCGGAGCGATGCCCGCAATTCGGGCACATGAAATAGCTCATGTTCTCGACGATGCCGAGAATCGGAACCTCGACGCGCTTGAACATGGCGACGCCACGGCGCGCATCGAGAAGCGCCAGATCCTGCGGCGTCGAGACGATGACGGCGCCCGCCAGCGGTGTCTGCTGCGCCATGGTGAGCTGCGCGTCGCCCGTGCCCGGCGGCATGTCGACGACAAGCACGTCGAGTTCGCCCCACGCCACCTCGCGCAGCATCTGCGTGATGGCCGAGATCACCATCGGCCCGCGCCAGATCATCGGCGTCTCCTCGTCGATGAGGAAGCCGATCGACATGATCTTGCAGCCATAGGCCTCGAGCGGGGCAAGCGTCCGGCCGGAGACGAGGCGCGGTTTGCCCGTCACCCCGAAGATCTTGGGGACGGAGGGGCCATAGATATCGGCATCCATGATGCCGACCTTGAGCCCGAGCGTCGCGAGCCCCACGGCGAGATTGGCCGCCGTCGTCGATTTGCCGACGCCACCCTTGCCGCTCGCGACCGCGACGATGTGCTTGATGCCCGGAATGCCGGCGGCCTTGGGCGGCGCGGGGATCTTGCCGGCCGCGCCGGCCGCCTGCGCGCCGGCGGGTGGCACGGGCGAGCGGGTTGAAGCCGGGCGCTCGCCCGTCAGCACGACCAGCGCCTGCGCGACACCCGGCACACCCTTGAGCGCCGCCTCGGCCGCCAGCCGCACCGGTTCCAGCGCAGCCGCCTCGGTCGCATCGACGCCGACCGACACCATGACCTTGTCGCCGCTGATCGCGATGCCCGCGATTCGTCCGGATGCCGGCAGGCTCTCCCCGCTGGCTGGCAGGCGCACGAGTTCGAGCGCGCGGCGGATTTCGGCTTCGGTCACGGCCATGGGAGCCTCCTTGCTTGATGTGCTGGCCCGTCAGGCCGGGGCGCCGGCGCGCCTGATATGGAAGACGAGGACATCGTCGCGCGTCTCCTGCGCATCGAGAACGTCGCCCGTCTCGCGGATCAGGTTGGGAATGTCGATGGCCGCCATGGGATCTGTACATTCGACCACGAGCACCCCGCCTGCTGCGACACTCTTCAGCGCCTTGCGGGTGCGCAGGGCCGGCAACGGGCATTTGAGACCGCGCAGGTTGAGCAGGGAGGACATGGGCACCATCTGACAGGCTGTGTCGGGAAAGGTGGAGCCACCGGAACCCGATGCGGTTCGCCGCATTGCAGTCCGGGGGCAGACGCTCCCAATATGGGACGGGGAAGCCGGGCGCAAAGGGTCATCCTTGCAAAGGGACATCTCGCGAAAGAGACATCCGCAGCAGATGGCCCGGGAGAACCCGACGAGCGCGGGAATGACGCACGCATTCACTGACGAGGGACCGCGAAACGCCCATGAACCAGAAGCTGGCCGCCTTCCCGGACTTTGTCCTGCCTGCCAAAACCCCACGTTCCGTCCCGAAAGTTCTCGCCGCCTGCCTGGGCGCGCTGGCTTTCTTGCTTGGCGGGACCGCCGTCGCGGAGGAACTGCGGGGCCATGGCGGCCCGGTGCGGGCCATCGCGATGAGCGCGGACGGGCGCACCGCGATGACCGGTTCCTTCGACCAGTCGGCGATCCGCTGGGATCTTGCCAATGGCGCGGCCCGCGACGTGCTGCGCACGCATGAAGGCTCCGTCAATGCCGTGATCGCACTGCCCGACGGGCGGTTCGCAACCGGCGGCGAGGACGGGCGGATCGTGCTGTGGGGCCGCGAGGGCCGCGAACCGCAGCAGGTGATCCCCGCCCATCGCGGCCCCGTTGCCGCTCTGGCTCTGAGCGCGGACGGCGCGGCGATTCTCTCCGCCGCCTGGGACGAGACGGTGCGCCTCACGCGCCTGTCCGACCTGTCCCATGAGGAATTCACCGGCCATGCCGGTCCGGTCAACGGCATTGCGGGCCTGCGCGGCGGGCGGATCGTCAGCGCCGGCTATGACGCGACGCTCCGCTTCTGGGAGCCGGGCAAGGGCACAGGACAGGGCGCGATCGAGACCCTGACCCTGACCGCCCCGCTCAACGCCCTCGTCGTGGCGCCCGACAGCGAGCTTGCGGTCGCAGGTGGCGACGGCAAGCTGCGCATCGTGAAGCCTACCGGCGACGTCGCGGCGGAGATCGAGATCGGCCCGACACCGATCATCGCGCTCGCCCTGTCGCCGGACGGACGCTTCATCGCGGCAGGCGGCCTGCGGGGGCAGGTCGCCATCGTGGATCGCGCGAGCCGCACCGTCGTGGCCCGCCTCGTCGGCCCGGGCCTGCCGGTCTGGTCGCTCGCCTTCACGCCCGACGGGAAAGAGATCCTGTCGGGCGGAGCCGACCGCCTCGTGCGCCGCTGGGATGCCCGCACCGGCGCCCATATCGGCTCCGTCGTGCCGCAGCGCGGCGAAGACGTGCTCGCTGCCTTCCGGGGCGAGCGCGGCGCGGAGGTGTTCCGGGCCTGCGCCGCCTGCCACACGCTCACGCCCGACGACGGCAACAGGGCGGGGCCGACGCTGCACGGCATCTTCGGACGCCGTATCGCCAGCCTTCCGGGTTACGATTTCTCGCCAGCCCTGCGCGGCATGGACATCGTCTGGACGCCGGAGACCGTCTCGAAGCTCTTCGAGATCGGCCCGAACGCCTATACGCCCGGCACCAAGATGCCCGAGCAGACGATCACCTCCGCCGCAGACCGCGACGCGCTGATGCGTTTTCTCGAGAAGGCGACGGCGACGCGCTGAAGCGCCGCCACGCAACGTCTCAGTTCAGCGGAT
>JBIPLL010000522.1:0-2680 GCA_044368425.1 Beijerinckiaceae bacterium | reverse complement strand
AGCTCGTGCACGGTCTCCGGATCGACGATCGGCCCGAAACAGGCGCCCCTGACATCTGCAGCGATCAGGGCAGCGAGCAGATTGGTGCTGTCGCCATATCCTCCCCCGCCAGGATTGTCGGCATAGTCGGCGATGACGAGCGGACCAGCGCCAGCATTGTAGGTTTGTGCCTCTGCAACGGCCGCGGCCACCGAAAGATAGTTGTTGATCGGCTCGTGCCGCCGGTCCCAGATGTCATCCATGATCGTTTCGGCAAAGGCCCGGTGGCGGCTCATGTCGCCCTGGCCCGTCACCAGCACCGTCGGGCCAACCTCTGCGATGTCGGCATTGCCGAAGCCGCCATTGACGCTGACAGCGAAGACATCAGGCTCATGCTCGTAAGCACGGGCCTTGGCAATCCGTGCAATCATCGGCCCGATGTCGGTGCGGCCACCGTTGACCTCTTCCAGCATCGGGCGCGTGGCGCGGATGGTGGATGGCCTGATCTCACCCGCGATGGTGCGCTTGAGGATATCCGCCGCCTGCCTGCCGCAATCGCGCATGTCGATATGAGGATAGGTCTTGTACGCGACGATGATGTCAGCCAGCCGCGCCATGCGTTCGGTGACATTGGCGTGCGGGTCCAGCGTCATGGCAACAGGCAATGCGGGCCCGACGATGGCGCGCAGCCGTTCCAGGATTTCGCCTTCGCCATCTTCGCAGAAGTCGGTGACCATGGCGCCATGCAGGCCCAGCGCAATGCCATTGAGGTCCGGCTTGTGACGCTGCGCCGCTTCGGTGATTGCGCCAACGATGTGATCGAACGCTTCACGTGTCACGGGCCCTGACGGTGCAGCAGCAGCACTGACGGCATGGATGACGCGCCAACCCTCGGGAACGGCCACATCGAGAAAGCCGGCGAGCGGCGTGTTGGCATTGCCGCGTGCCGCTATGGCGTCGTCTCCATGCAGGATGCCGCGCATCTTGAAGGCGCCAAGATCGGCAGGCTTGATGCTGAAGGTGTTGCTTTCGTGCGAGAACTCGGCGGTCAGAATTGTGCGTGACATGGTCGCTACGGCTTCCTCAGCGGTTGGGGTGGTGGCAGGCCACGCGCCCGCCCGCATCCGTATCTGCGAGCGCCGGGCGCTCCCTCCGGCACCGCTCGCTGACATTGGCGCATCTCGCGGCAAATGCGCATCCGGGCGGCAGCGCGAAGGGGCTTGGAATTTCGCCGCCGAGCGGTTGCACGATGCGGCGTTTGGCGGGATCGGGTGCAAAGGTCGAGTCGAGAAGCGCGCGCGAATACGGATGCTGCGGGCGCGCATCCGGGGTTGCCATCACCTCGACGATGCGACCCAGATACATCACGACGATCTGGTCGCAGAAATAGCGCACCAGACCCAGATCATGCGAGATGAACAGATAGGTCAATCCGAACTGTTGCTGGAAGCACTCCAGCAACTCGATGATCTGCGCCTGGATCGACACATCCAGCGAGGCCGTCGGCTCATCGAGGACCACGAATTGCGGCTTCAGCGCCAGCGCCCGTGCGATGCCGACGCGCTGCTTCTGGCCACCTGAAAGCTGGTGCGGGAAGTTGCCGGCCGCACTTTGCGCCAGGCCGACCATGTCGAGCAGCTCGGCCACCCGCTCCTTCCGCGCTGCACCGACGGGCATCAGCCCCTGGATGGCGAACGGCTCCAGCAAGCACTCGGCGATGGTGTAGCGCGGATCAAGCGAAGAATAGGGATCCTGGAACACCATCTGCATGCGCCGCCTGGTCTGGCGCATCTCGGCTGGCCCAAGCCCACCGAGTTCGACCCCGTCGAAGCTGACCGAACCGGACGTTGCCTCGATCAACCGCAATGCCAGCCGTGCCAGCGTTGACTTGCCACAGCCGGATTCACCGACAACACCCGTGACCTTGCCGGCCGGCAAATCAAGCGTGATGCCGTCGACCGCCCGCATTGTCCGCCTTTCGCCAAACATTCCACTGCGGCTAACGAATTCGCGGCTGAGCCCGCGCATCGAGACAAGCGGGGCGTTCATGCCGAGCCCTCCGCCAGATGGCAGGCGACCGTTCCCGCTCCCGAGGCGCGCAACAACGGAACCTCCTCGCCACAGCGAGCGATGGCGCGCGTGCAGCGCGGATGAAAACGGCAGCCCTTCGGGTAGTTCAGAACACCCGGAACATTGCCCGCGATGCCTTTGAGCCCGCCGGGCGGTAACCCCTCGACTGGGATGCAGCCGATCAGGCTTTTCGTGTAGGGGTGTTTGGGATCCGCGAAGATTGCGTCGACCGAGTTCATCTCGGCGACACGGCCGGCATAGAGCACGACCACACGGTCGCACGCCTGCGCCACGACGCCCATGTCGTGGGTAATCAGCATCAGCGCCACATTTTTCGCGCGCACCATTTCGGTCATGATCTGGATGATCTGCGCCTGAATGGTGACATCAAGTGCGGTCGTGGGCTCGTCCGCAATGATCAACTCCGGGTTTGCCACCAGCGCCATGGCGATGACGATACGCTGCTTCATGCCGCCGGAAAGCTGGTGCGGATAGTTGCCGTGCACAATCTCCGCCTCGGGAATACGAAGCTGCTGCATCATCTCGACGCTGCGGGCGCGAGCCGCAACCGCGCCAAGCCCGAGGTGCAGCATCGAGACCTGGTCGATCTGCTCGCCGACGCGGCGCACCG
>JBIPLL010000412.1:0-3284 GCA_044368425.1 Beijerinckiaceae bacterium | reverse complement strand
TCCGAAGCGACCGATCTGTTGCATTGCGAAGTTGCGCTACATCCAGTTGCAGACAGGTTAACAAGCGAGGCCTCCAAACATTAATGCGAGATCTCAGTATGACTTGGTTGAAAAACTGCTACCGCTCTTCTGTAGTTAACAAAACACCTATTCCGGAATTCAGAAATCTTGACGGAGCAGGAACAGCTCGCTCTCATGCCCGCGCCGATGCCCGCGCCCGCGCGGCCGGGACACAATCCGTGGCCGGCCATCTGCGTCAAAAACAAGAACAGGCCATGCCAGCCGCATGGTGCGGGTCCGGCATGGCCTGAACGGCTCGTTGGTTGACTGGACGCCGGCGAGGCTGCGCCGCTTGCGGCGGAGACGTATTCCCCTCCCCGCGTCGTGCGCAGAGCCGGCCTGATCGAGTGCTTACTTCTTCAGTTCGGTCGAGACCTTGCCGAAGGTCGTGTTAAGGTCAGTCTTGAGGCTGGTGAGGGCCGTCACGATGCCGACGCCGACGATGGCGGCAATGAGGCCGTATTCGATGGCCGTGGCGCCCGACTCACACTTCACAAAACGCGAGAACATGTTCTTCATGGCTTTCTCCTGGCATCCCTGTTCCAAGCGTGGACTTTGTTGTCCGGCTGTTGACGGGACCAAGCTGCGGCCTCCGACTTTGAAAAACGTTAAATCGTTGCATATCATGCATTCTTCAGCGCTCTGCCTCGGAGCACAGTTAACCGTGCCTTTCGTGCAGCATTTATCGACCGTTAGCGGTTCATTCACCATTCCCATGACCTTATAGAAGCGCTTTCAGCCAGAACCTTTGTGAGTAGCCATGGACCGGACCGGTTTTACCCTCCCCCTCGGACGTATTGTCCTCCCCAGGGGCCTCGCCAAGGGCCTTGCCGGCCTCGCACTGGCAATGAGCATGTCTGCCGGCTCCGCGCTGGCGCAGGGAAGCGCAGATCAGGGCGCCGTGGCGCCAGGCACGGTCGTGGTATCCATCGATCATGCCAAGATCGTGCGGCTGCCCGAGAAGGCGCAGACGGTGGTGATCGGCAATCCGATCATCGCGGATGTCACCGTGCAGCGGAACGGCATCCTGGTGGTTACCGGCAAGAGCTATGGCGTGACCAACCTCATCGCACTCGACGCCCAGGGTAACATGCTGGTCGAGGCGAATGTGCGCGTGGAGGCAAATACCGCTGCGACCGTCACGGTCCATCGCGGTACCGACCGCGAGACCTTCTCCTGCGCTCCGGTCTGCCAGCCGTCACTTCTGCTCGGCGATGCGTCCAAGCACTTCACCGAAGTCAGTTCGCAGACGACGCAGCGCAACACGCTCGCGACCCAGCAGAAATAAGCTGCCCCGGCCCATGCGAGGCATGCGCGTGACATGGGCGTGACATGGGCGTGACATGGGCGTGATGCCCCCGCCGTCATGACCAGGGCGCAGAACGACTGCGCCCGCCAAGAATCGATTCACCTCGATGCAATGTTCCTCGATCCATCTAATGGTCGGGAAAGGATTACCGCGCAAAGTCCGGCTCACGAAACGCCAAAGCGTCATCGAGGGAGCCAGAATCATGCCCGCCTTCTTTCGCGGTCGCACGCGCCGATCCGATCAAGGTCGTGAACCGGCAGCCGTCATGTCCCATCCACCCGCCCCGGAATCCCGCGGCGGGCTTCTGAGCAGCGCCGCAAGGCGCGCCATTCATTTCCGGCGGCGCGAGGACGGATCGGTCGCGGTCGAGTTCGCGCTGATCTCCATCCCCTTCTGCGCCCTGCTCTTCGCCATCATCGAGACGTCGCTCGTCTTCTGGAGCGGGCAGGTTCTCGAGACGGCGCTCCACAATGCGTCGCGCAAGGTGTTCACGGGCGAGTTCGCCAAGGACATGGCGGCGGTTCCGCCCGGCCAGCACGGGCAGAAGTTCAAGGATCTGGTCTGCGCCGGCGTACCGGGCCTGTTCGACTGCCCGACCCTGGTCTCGGTCGACGTCCGCGCCTTTACCGACTTCCAGAGCGTGGCAGGGCTGCCGCCCATCGTGAAGAACGGCGCCATCAATAACGGCGAGTTCGGGTTCAATCCGGGCGGACCTGCCCAGACGGTCATCGTTCGGGCGGCCATGCCGTACAAAATGCTCACAGGCTTCCTCGGATCGGGGATGGAGAACCTGGGCGGAGGCAAGCATCTGATCATGGCGACGGCGGCGTTCCGCACCGAGCCTTACAATTGAGGAGAATAGCGATGCGTTTCTCCAGGAACGGCGCCAAGACGGACAATGCTGGACAGGACGGCGCGATGCGCTTCCTGGGCGGCCGCATGAGGGCTTTCGGCGCGGCGACAAGCGGGGTTGCGGCGGTCGAATTCGCCATGATCCTGCCGGTGCTTCTGACGATGTATCTCGGCATGGTCGAGGTGACGAAGGGCGTGACCACCAACCGCAAGGTCACGCTGCTCTCACGCACGGTGGCGGACCTGACCGCCCAGGCGGCGGAACTGTCCGACACGGCGCGCAACAACATCTTCGATGCCAGTTCCTACGTGCTTCAGCCCGGCGATCCGGCAGGGGCCAAGATGCTGATGGTCAGCGTCTATGTCGACAGCACCGGAAAGGCCGCAATCTGCTGGGCCGAGCAGCGGGGCGGCATGACGATTCCGACCGATGTCGCGGCCCTGAACCTTCCCTCAGGGCTCCTGATCAAGAGCACATCCCTGATCGTGGGCAAGGCGGAACTGCCGTACAATCCAGCCGCCAAGCTGATCAATGCCAGCTATACGCTGACCGAAACCTCCTACATGCGCCCGCGCATCTCGACGCAGGTCGTGAGGAAGACGGGTGGCACCGACAAGAAATGCGACGAGACCTGATCACGGCACGGATCGCAAGCAGGCTGCAATGAAAAAGGGCCGGATCGTCACCGATCCGGCCCTTTCGTTTTCGATCGTTCAGATCGTCTGGTTATAGGCACCGACCTCGGGGTTCTCCCGCAGGATGGTGTCGATGGCCTTGAACATTTCGCGCATGCGGGCCTCGGAGGCCGGGCTCTCGACCACGACGACAAGCTCGGGCTTGTTCGAGGAGGCGCGCACCAGTCCCCATGTGCCGTCGGTCGTCGTGACGCGCACCCCGTTCACTGTGACGACATCGGCAATCGGCTGGCCGGAGATCGTCTCGCCGGCTGCTGCCATCGCCTCGATACGCTTCACCACCTTGTCGACGATGCCGTACTTGACCTCGTCGGCGCATTTCGGCGCCATGGTCGGGGAGCCCCAGGTCCGGGGCAGTTCGGCATAG
>JBIPLL010000410.1:0-3290 GCA_044368425.1 Beijerinckiaceae bacterium | reverse complement strand
GTTGAGCGGATTATTGATGAGCACGACGCGCGTGCGCGGCGAAAAGGCTGCTTCCAGCGCTTCGCGGGTGATGCGGAAGGCGGGCGGGGTCAACGTCACGATGCGCGGCACGCCACCGGCCCGGCGCACGAGCGGCAGATAGGCATCATACATCGGCGCGAACAGGACGACCTCGTCGCCGGGCTCGATCAGGGCCATCAGGGCGCCCGCGAGCGCCTCCGTGGCGCCCGAGGTGATCATCACCTCGCGTTCGGGGTCGAGTTCGAGCCCTTGCCAGTGGCGGTAATGGGCCGCCACCGCCTGCCGCAATTCGGGCAGGCCCATCATCGGCGGATACTGGTTCCAGCCATGGATGACCGCCTCCGCCGCTTTCTCGCGCACGTCGATGGGGCCCGGATCGTCGGGAAAGCCCTGCCCCAGATTGATGGCGCCCGTCTCGCGCGCCAGCCGCGACATCACCTCGAAAACGGTGGTCGGCAAGTCTGCAAACATCCGGTTCATGCGACGCCTCGGAACTGGCTTGACGGCAGGTGAGTCTGGGTGAACCACGGCCCTGCAAAGATCAAGCGTGTACGCGAACCCGTGCGGCCCCGGCGTCGCTGCGCCGTAACAGAATCTGCACCTCGTGCCTGTAGTTTCGAGCGCCTGACCCTCCAGTTTCACGGACTCGTTCCACCGTCGCATTAAATGTAAAGATTATTGACATTCATGAAGCGCGATATATGTTGCTGCATCATCGGTCGCCTCGAAACGATCCTTTCCAGCCCCGCCACAGGGCCACGCAGCCTTGATCCGGGCCTTTGTCTCGCGCGCCTGCCGGGCGCCGGGGCGACCGCCATTCTCGCCCTCGGGAGGGGCAAGCATGACTGATCGTCGTCCGATCAGGCCGGCTGCTGCCGGCAAGAGGCGTATGGCCGCCCTTCTGGCAGTCATTGCCCTGTCGGGGCTCGCAGCCTGCCGCGAGGAGGAACAGGCTCAGGCGCCGGTGCCCCAGCGCCCTGTTCTCGTCGAGACGGTACACTTCGTGCCGCGCATGCAGCAGCGCAGCTTCGTTGCCACTATCCGCCCCCGCGTCGAGAACGATCTCGCCTTCCGCGTCGGCGGGAAGGTCGGACGGCGCCTTGTCGATATCGGCGCGCGCGTGGCGCCCGGACAGCCCCTGGCCGAACTCGATCCGACCGATCTGGCGCTCCAGCACGATCAGGCGCGTGCCGAGGAGGCCGCTGCCGAGGCAACGCTCGTCCAGGTTCAGGCCGACCTCGACCGCATCAGTTCGCTGCGAGGGGAGGGCTGGTCGACGCCAGCCAATCTCGATCGCCAGCGCGCCGCCGTGCAGGAGGCGACCTCGCGCCTGAGGCGGGCACGCCGCGCCGTGGAGCTGTCCGCCAATGCGCTCGCCTATGCGACACTGACCGCCCCTGCGGCAGGCGTCGTCACGGCTGTATCGGCGGAGGCGGGGCAGGTCGTGGCCCAGGGCCAGCCGGTCTTGCGGCTCGCGCATATCGATGAGCCGGAAGCGGTCGTCGCCATTCCGGAAGGTCTCGTGGAGCGCGTGCGTGACGGCGAGGCGCGCCTGTCGCTCTGGGCGGCTCCCGACCGGAGCTTCACCGCCAGCCTGCGCGAGCTTGCCCCGGCGGCCGACCCGGTCTCGCGCACCTATCTCGCCCGGTTCAGCCTCGACCCGGCCGCCCGCGAGCAGGTTCGCCTCGGACAGAGCGGAACCCTGACCATTGCCGACCCGCCGGGCCAGCGCATCGCGCGGCTGCCGCTTGCCGCCTTGTTCAGCCAGGGCGACGGGCCGGCTGCCTGGGTGGTCGATCCGCGCACGGGCGCGCTCAGCCTGCGGCGCGTCGAGGTGGCGGCCTATGAGGCGCGCGCCGTCCTTGTGTCCGGCGGCCTGTCGGAAGGCGAACTCGTCGTGAGTGCCGGCGTCCACAAGCTCGATCCGGGCCAGACCGTGCGCATCGCCCGCGCCCTGTCCTTCTGAGGCGCGGCCATGGATGACAGCAGCACGTCCGGCGCCACCATGGGCACGCAAGGGCAGGCACGCCGCCGCCCGGCCGCAAAAGCTGGCAATCTCTCCGCCTGGGCGGTGCATCATCCCGCGCTCGTCCTGTTCCTGACGCTCGCGCTGATCGTGGGCGGTGTCATGTCCTTCCTGCGCCTGGGACGCGCGGAGGACCCGAACTTCACGATCAAGGTCGCGGTGATCACGGCCATCTGGCCCGGCGCGACAGCCCGCGAGATGCAGGACCAGGTGTCCGACCGGATCGAGAAGAAGCTTCAGGAACTGCCCTATTTCGACAAGGTGCAGACCTATACCAAGCCCGGTTTCGCCGCGATGCAGGTCATCTTCCGGGATTCAACGCCTCCGCGCGAGGTGCCGCAGCTCTTCTACCAGATGCGCAAGAAGCTGACGGACCTGCGTGCCGACCTCCCGCGCGACCTGATCGGACCGAACGTCAACGACGAATATGGCGATGTCGACTCGATCCTCTACATGATCACGGGACAGGGCCTCGACATGGCCCGGCTCAAGCAGGTGGCCGAGGGCCTGCGCCAGCGCCTGCTGCGCACGCCTCATGTCGCCAAGGTGACGCTCTACGGGACGCAGGACGAGAAGATCTTCGTCGAGTTCAGCCATGTGAAGCTCGCGAGCCTCGGCATTCCCCCGCAGGCGATCTTCGACTCGCTCGCCCGCCAGAACGCTGTCACGCCGGCCGGCATCATCGACACCAGCGCGCAGCGCGTGCCGCTGCGCCTGACCGGCGCGCTGGATGGCGCGGCCGCCGTGGCCGAGACGCCGGTCGAGGCCAATGGCCGCGTCTTCCGGCTGGGCGACATCGCCTCCATCGTGCCGGGCTTCCAGGATCCGGCCTCCTTCCTGATCCGCCAGCAGGGCGAGCCTGCCGTGGGCGTCGGGGTCGTCATGGCCAAGGGCGCCAACATTCTCGAATTCGGCAAGGAGGTCGCTGCCGCGCGCGACGAGTTCTGGCAGGCCGTGCCTGTCGGCTTCGACATCGCGCAGGTGGCCGACCAGCCCAGGGTTGTCGATGAGGCCATCATGGAATTCGAGCGCTCCTTCGTCGAGGCGCTCCTGATCGTGCTGGCCGTGAGCTTCCTCTCGCTGGGCTGGCGCACCGGCATCGTGGTGGCGCTTTCGTTGCCGCTGGTGCTTGCCATCGTCTTCATCGTCATGGCGGCGCTTGGCCTCGATCTGCACCGGATCACGCTGGGCGCGCTCATCATCGCGCTGGGCCTGCTCGTCGATGACGCCATCATCGCCGTCG
>JBIPLL010000411.1:0-3290 GCA_044368425.1 Beijerinckiaceae bacterium | reverse complement strand
AGGTGACCGCCATCGAGCTGGGTGCGCAGACGCTGCGTGCCATCCGCGATCGCAACGGGCTCGATCCGCTGCTCGTCGAGGACGTGGTCATGGGCTGCGTCGATCCGATCGGGGAAGCGGGCGCCGACATCGCCCGCACCGTCGCGCTCAAGGCAGGCTACGGCAAGGAAGTGCCGGGCGTGCAGATCAACCGCTTCTGCGCGTCGGGGCTCGATGCGGTCAATCTCGCCGCCGCGCAGGTCATGTCCGGGCAGAAGGACATGGCGATCGGGGGCGGCGTCGAGAGCATGTCGCGCATCGGCATGGGCGCGTCTGGCTTCGGCATCGCGGTCGATCCTTCCGTTGCCATCGACACCTATTTCATGCCGCAGGGCGTGGCGGCCGATCTCATCGCCACGAAATTCGGCTTCAGCCGGGATGACGTGGATGCCTATGCGGTGCAGTCGCACAAGCGCGCGGCAGCCGCCTGGGAGGACGGGCGGTTCTCACGCTCCGTGATCCCCGTGCGCGACGTGAACGGGCTCGTCATACTCGATCGCGACGAGACGATCCGGCCCAGGACCGACATGCAGGCGCTCGCCTCGCTCAAGCCCTCCTTCGTCCAGATGGGCGAGATGGGCGGCTTCGATGCGGTCGCGACCGCAGCCCATCCGGATGTCGAGGCGATCAACCACGTCCACCACGCCGGCAATTCCTCGGGCATCGTCGACGGCGCGGCCGCCGTGCTCGTCGGCTCGAAGCGGGCGGGCCGGGCCGCCGGCCTGAAGCCGCGGGCGCGAATCCGCGCCTTTGCGACCGTCGGCTCCGATCTCGCGCTGATGCTGACGGGGCCGGTCGACGTGACGCACCGGGTGCTGCGCAAGGCCGGCATGACCATCGACGACATCGACCTGTTCGAGCTGAACGAAGCCTTCTCGTCGGTGGTTCTGCGCTACCGGCAGGCCTTCGACATCGACCCCGCCATCCTCAACGTCAATGGCGGGGCCATCGCGATGGGCCATCCGCTGGGCGCGACGGGCGCCATGGTGCTCGGCACCGCGCTCGACGAACTTGAGCGGACAGGCAAGTCGGTCGCACTCGTGACGCTCTGCGTCGCGGTCGGCATGGGCGTCGCCACGATCATCGAACGCGTCTGAGAGAGGCCGTCATGAGCAAGACCGAACAGACCCTGCCGAACCTCGTCAGCTTCCGCCTCGAGACCGATTCAGACGGCATCGCGCTGGCGACCTGGGACATGCCGGGCCGCTCGATGAACGTGATCACGCCGCAGGTGATGGAGGAGCTGTCCGCCATCGTCGAGCGGGTCGCGGGCGACGCCGACATCAAGGGCTGCATCATCGTCTCGGGCAAGGACAGTTTCTCGGGCGGCGCCGACCTGACCATGCTGCAGAGCCTGCGCGGCCTGCATGCGAAGATGGCGGCAGAGCAGGGCGACGAGGAGGCGATGCGCGTCCTCTTCGAGCGTTCGCGCGAATTGTCGCTGCTCTACCGGCGGCTCGAAACCTGCGGCAAGCCCTTCGCCGCCGCGATCCACGGCGTTTGCCTGGGCGGGGCCTTCGAGCTGGCACTCGCGTGCCATCTGCGGGTGGCGAGCGATGCACCCGCCACGCGGGTCGGCCTGCCGGAGATCAAGGTCGGGCTGTTTCCCGGCGCGGGCGGCACCCAGCGCGTCGCACGCCTGATGCCGACGGGAGATGCCCTGCAGATGCTGTTCAAGGGCGAGCAGATCCGGGCGCCGATGGCGCGCGGCATGGGGCTCATCCATGCGGTGGTGCCACAGGCCGACATGGTTGCGGCCGCGAAACAATGGATTCTCGGCGGCGGCTCGGCTGTGGCGCCGTGGGACGATCCGAAGTTCAAGCTGCCGTCGAACAAGGTGCACAGCCCGGCCGGGATGCAGATCTGGCCACCGGCAAATGCCATCTATCGCCGCGAGACCAACGACAATTACCCGGCGGCTCGCGCCATCCTGACCAGCGTCTATGAGGGCCTGCAGCTGCCCATGGACCTCGCGCTCAAGGTCGAGAGCCGCTATTTCGCGAAGATCGTGCTCAGCCCCGAGGCGGCGGCGATGATCCGCTCGCTGTTCGTGTCGATGCAGGAGCTGAACAAGGGCGCGCGCCGCCCTCGAAGCTGCGCAGGGTCGGCATCATCGGGGCGGGTTTCATGGGCGCCAGCATCGCCTATGTCACCGCCCAGAACGGCATGGATGTCGTGCTCATCGATCGCGACATGGACGCGGCCGAGAAGGGCAAGGCCCTGTCGCACAAGCTCATGACCGATCAGGTCATGAAGGGCCGCGCCAAGACCGCAGACCGGGATGCCCTGCTCGCCCGCATCACGCCCAGCGCCGATTATGCGGCCCTGAAAACCTGTGATCTCGTGATCGAGGCCGTTTTCGAGGACCCGAAGGTCAAGGCACAGGTGATCACGGCCGCGCTCGCCGCCATGAAGCCCGGGGCGATCTTCGCGTCCAACACCTCCACCCTGCCAATCAGCGATCTTGCCAAGGCGAGCCCGCGTCCGCGCCAGTTCGTCGGCATCCATTTCTTCTCACCCGTCGAGAAGATGATGCTCGTCGAGGTGATCAAGGGGCGGCAGACCGGCAAGAAGGCGCTCGCCACCGCGCTCGACTTCGTGCGCGCCATCAAGAAGACGCCCATCGTCGTCAATGACGCGCGCGGCTTCTATGCCAATCGCTGCGTGATGGCCTATGTGCGCGAGGCTCATCTGATGCTGCTTGAGGGCGTGCCGCCGGCCATGATCGAGGCCGCCGGCAAGCAGGCCGGCATGCCGGTGGGGCCGCTCTCACTCAATGACGAGGTGGCGCTCGACCTTGCGCTGCGCATCCTGCGCGCCACCAAGGCGCAGATCGGCGAGGGGGCGGTCGATCCCCGGCAGGAGGCCCTTCTCACCGCATTGGTGGACAAGGAAGGCCGGCAGGGTCGCAAGAACCGCAAGGGCTTCTACGACTATCCCGAAAGCGGGCCGAAGCGCCTCTGGCCGGATCTCGCGAAGCTCGTGCGCGGCCTCGGCGCGCCGCAGCTTGCGCCCGAGGATGTCGATATGGGCGAGCTGAAGCATCGGTTCCTGGTGGCGCAGGCGCTCGAAGCGGCGCGCGCGGTGGAGGAAGGCGTCGTCACCGACCCGCGCGAGGCGGATGTCGGCTCGATCCTTGGCTTCGGCTTCGCGCCGTTCACCGGCGGGACGCTGTCCTATATCGACGGCATGGGCGCGAGCGTCTTCGTCGCGCTGGCGAAGACGCTGGCGGCCCGCCATGGCGAGCGCTT
>JBIPLL010000019.1:0-13493 GCA_044368425.1 Beijerinckiaceae bacterium | reverse complement strand
CGTGCCCCAGGGCATGATCGCCATGCCCGACAGCGCCATGCGCAGGGAGACCTCGCGCCCGAACAAGGCGATGAGCAGCGGCACTGTGGCGATGAGCGAAACGCCGAAGCCTGTCATGGCTTCAAGCAGCGGCGCGAGCCCAAGGACGATGAAGACGACCTGCTCTGAACGGCTCCAGCCCAGCTCCTGCACCCAGGCCGCCATGGCCTTGTTGACCCCCGCGCGCTCGATCAGGATGACAAAGGCCAGAGCCGGCATGATCACCGCGGCCGTGCTTGCGAAGAGCACCCCCGTGTCGAGCGCGACGCCGGCGATCACCGTCGTGTTGACCGGCACGCCGTAGCCCAGCAGCCATAGCCCCGTGACCGCGAGCGCCCCTGCCGTCGCCGCCTGAACGGGCGGGCAGCGCAGCGCAAGCAGCAGCGTGAATGTAAGGATGATCGGCGAAACCTGAATCAGTGCAGCCATGGGCCGCTCTCCTCTCGGAAGGGGGCAGGAGTGCGCCAGGGCGCCCGCTCGATTTCATCCGCAAGCGCGCGGTGATCGCAGCACGCGGCGAGGTTCGGGCGTAAAATGCGGACATGGTCCGGCGCGTGGACGAAAGCCGCATGATCGGCGGCGTCCAGCATCGCAAGGTCGTTGAAGCTGTCGCCTGCGGCGAAGACCTCGAAGCCAAGCGTCTGGAAAGCCCGGACGCATTTCGGCTTCTGGTTGGCGAGGCGCGGCCTCCAGCCCTGGATCGATCCGTCCACCCCTCGCAATAGCCGATGGCAGAAGATCGACGGAGCGCCGAGCTTGGCGCCGAGTGGCTGGAGGAATTCGTAGTACGAGTCGGAAATCAGCGCGACCTGATAGCGCCGCCGCAGCGCGGCCAGAAAAGCCGAGGCCCCGGGCAAGGGCTCGATCCGGGCGGCGCAAGCCACCAGATCGTCGAAGCGCACGTTTGCCTCGACGAGCGCGGCGATGCGCATCGCCATAAGAGCGTCGTAATCGGGCTCGTCCCGTGTGGTGCGCCGCAATGCGGCGATCCCCGTCTCGTCTGCGATGGCCGGCCAGATCTCGGGCAGCAGAACGCCCTCGACATCGAGACACGCCATTCTCATGCGGATTTCCTGCGGGTTTGCGCGTCCTGCGACCGCAGGCACCCTTCGGCCACGCGATGCGCGTCGGCCATGGCGCGATTGGGCGCACCCGGGGCAGGGACGTAATGATTGTAGTAGGTTGATCCTTCGGTCGCCGGACCAATGACCCAGAGATCCGGCGTCGGCTCACCCTGACGACCGACCGCACGATTATCCGGCGCGGTCTCGACGCCGTCATAGCCGGGTTCCGCAACCGTCGCCCGGATGTGGCCAAGGGCCCGAAGGTCGGCGTAGACGCCCGATGAAGCCCCGCAGAGCCCGGCCGACCGAACCCGCGCCTGCATTCTGGGGAGGTTTTCGGCCGCTTTCGACCGTGGATGAAGCAGGGTCACCACGCCGGCCTGCATCAAGGCGAGCAGATCCTCGCTGCGCTCCTTCTGCGGCCCTGCCACCAATCGATTGATGATCCGCGTCCAGTGGCCATAGAAGCGACGATGCGAGGAGAGCGTCAGCCCGTGGTGGTCGACCGCCTTGCGCAGCATTTCGCGCAGATCGCGCCAGACTTCGGCCGCGGCCTTCGTTCGCGAGAGGAGGAGGCCCGCCCGTGACTCCTTCAGGTCCTCCGCAAGGCGCGCGGCGAACCAGTCATGATAACCTGCATCATCAAGCTCGCCGGGGACCGCCTGCGACAGGATACGCTCGCAGTCCAGCGCACCGTGACGAGCCTCACCGTCGTCGATAGAGGCAGCGAGAGCCGCGAGCCCCCCCTCCGGCTGCGCGCCCGTGGCAGCCATGTCGGCGAGGTGCATCGACAGCCTGGTGGCATCGCCCCCGGCCATCGCAACCGCGAGGGCGGCGCCGCGCATTTCGAGCCGCATCAAGGGGACGATGTCGGCGTCGAAATCGAGCTGCCCGTCAGGCGACGAGGCACGAAGCTGCGCCAGCCGCGCTGGCGTCAAGGCCAGAGGCACATGACGCGCGCGCGCCAGCAAGCCGTCCGGACGCGACCAGAACGGCAGGCCTTCGCGCGATTGCAGGAGGATGCGCGGCTCGTGACCGGACGGAAGATAGGTGCATATCCCGGTCTCATCGCGGACGAAGCGGCCCCCGAGCCCCTGCGACAACGCCGCGAGTTGATCCATCGCCGTCAGCCCCAGACCCTCCATGAGGAGCGGTTCGCCTGCGCTCGGATGCGGTCTGGAATCGGCCTCGATGGCTTCGGCGGCATGGCCGGTCGTCAGGATCAGGCGATCGACGATCGCTTGCGCGCCCGCCTCGCCTTCGATCCGGTAGCCGCGCGCTTCGCCCTGGGAACGCCAGGGGCCAAGCCGCACGCAGCGGGCCCGCTCCCTGTGAACGGTTACGGTCACATGATCCGGAGCCTGCTCCACGATGTCCCGCCACGCGTCGCTGAGGTAATCGCCGAGCAGTCGGCGGGGCAGGAAGTCGGTCTCCCTCACCGGGCGCCCGCCCGCATCGACCACGTGCCCCGCCTCGTCGACGCGGATGCCTTGCGCGACGCACCAATCGAAGAAGTTCGGGCCCGGGCGCGCCCGGCTGTCCGGGCATTCCGATAGCGCCGCCGCGTCGGGATAGATCCCGAGCTGCGCCGCAATCGTGTTTAACAGCATGTAGTCCGGCTGGTCGGTCGCATGGACGCCGCAGCCGGGCGGGTTCGGTTCAAAGGCGATGATCTCGATAGACCGGCTGGTATCTTGCTCTGCGATGCTCAGGAGGCGCTCGAGAATGGAGAGCCCCCGTGAGCCGAGGCCGATCAGCCCGATCCTGAGAACGGGACGGAGATAGAGCGTCACCACCGCGACATGTCTCCCAGAAAGTTCGGAATCTCGATCGCGCGCCCTTCTGCGAGCGCCGTGGCGAGCAGCTGACGGGCTACCGCGAGGTCGAGAATGCCCATGCCGAAGGGCGAGTAGATCACCGGCTTGTCCTGGCTGATCGTCACGTCGCCCCGGATCACGCCGGCAATCGTGCCGGTGACGAATTCCTGATGACCGACCATCTGCTCGGCGAGATGGGGCGAGGTGTTCGCCTTCAGGCAATGCGAGACGTCGTCGAAAACGTTCTGGCTTGCGAGAACGAGCTCGGGCGCAATGTCGCGCAGCGAGATGTTGAGGACGATCTGCCCGGGCGCAAAGCTCCTCGGAGGCAGGACGTAAGGCACGATCGCATTCGTTGCGAAGGTGACCACGTCGGCAGCGAGCGCCTCGTCGAGCGAGCCGACGTCGGCTGCATAGCCCGTGTGGCTTTCCACGAAGCCGGCGAGGGCCTGTGCGGAAGCCTGATCGACGTCATGCACGATCACGCGCTCGATGTCCCAGCCGTCGCCCTTGAACAAAGCCGCAATGTTTCGCGCGATATAGCCGCCGCCGACAAGCGACAGTGTCCCGGTGCGCCTCGATCGCGCATTGAGCCAATAGGCACCCAGAACCGCCGACGCCGCAGTCCGGGCGGCGCTGATCCGCGCCCCCTCAAGCAGCGCGATCGGATAGCCGGTCTCGGGATCGTTGAGGACGAGAACGGCCGACGCGCGCTGGAGACCCCGCGAGAGATTGCCCGGATAACTGGCGATCCATTTGATGCCCGAGACGGCCTGATCGCCGTGAATCGCGGCGGGCAGGGCGATGATTCGTCGGGAATCGTCCTGCGGAAAACGCAGGAAATAGCTGTCGGGATTGGTCGTCTGCCCCGCCTCATGCGCAAGATAAGCCTGCGCCACGGTTTCGATGAGCGCGGACGTGCTGCCGTTCAGCAGATCCCCGATGGCCTCACCGGCCAGGACATGAAAGGAGTGCATCTTCGGATTCTTGAGCATCAAACCGCCTCCGCTTCCGGTTGCGCGAGATGGCGCAGCTCTGCGGTCAGGGGGCGCTCGCCAAAGCGCTGCAGCACCCAGTCGTCGCTGTAGATCGTGTCCAGGTAACGCTCGCCGAGATCGGGGGAGATCGCCACCGCGACATCGTTGGGGCCGATCATGCCGCGCCGCGCATACAGCCCGGCAAGGACGGTGCCGGTCGAGCCGCCGGCGAGAAGGCCATGCGTCCGGGCGAGCCAGCGGCACATCAGGGTCGTATCTGACTCCGCCACCAGTTCCAGCGAGGACAACCCCTTCGGGCAGAAGATTTCCGGGCGACGACTGGTGCCCAGCCCCGGAATGTAGCGCTTCGATGGAGGGAAGCCGAACGTGACGGAGCCGATGCTGTCGACCGGAACGATCTGCGTTTCAGGCCGATGCCGCGAGAAGAAGTCGCGGCAGCCCATCAGCGTGCCCGTCGTGCCTGCGCCGATGAAGAGGTAGTCGAGCCGCTCGAAGGATTCGCTGATCTCGCGTGCGGTCGTGCTCTCATGCGCTCCGGGATTGGCCGGGTTCGCATACTGATTGACCCAGATCATATGGGTCTCGCGGACGATCCGCTCCTTGATGTAGGCGATCCGGGAGGCCAGGAACCCGCCATTCTCGTCGACATTGCGCACGACGACGACCTCGGCTCCCAGAGCCGCGATCACCTTGCGGTTCTGCTCCGATGTGTTCGGATCGATCACGCACGTGAAGGGAATGCCCTTCTGCGCGCAGATCATCGCCAGCGCGACGCCGAGATTTCCCGACGAGGACTCGATCAGACGCGTATTCGGGCCGATCCGTCCCTCGCGCTCCAGGGCCGAAATCATGCCTCTGGCGGCCTTCATCTTGATCGAGCCGGCCGGATTCAGCGCCTCGATTTTCAAGAAAACGCGTCCGGAGCAGAGACCATGCACCTCGATGAAGGATGTCTCGCGGCCCAAGTCAGTAATGCTTGTATTCATCGATCACACCCGCGCACCATCTAATAATGGGACGCGTCGGTAGCTCGCGGATCGATCACCCACAATGGACAGATGCGGCAGGAAAACTCATACAGCCCGCGCCTCGTCGCGCGCCGGATGCTTGAACGCCGCTATCGCGCAAGCCCCGACCTGCGCGATCAAGGCTTTAAGCGACGGATCCAGTCTTCTCGTGATGCAGATCCGCAGCCCGCGGGCAGAGCCTCCTGTCGCCGAGAAGATCGAGCCGTCGGCGATAACGATGCCGGCCTGTTTGACCAGCGCGTGGAATCTGTCCATGTCCACTGCCTCGGGCATGTCGATCCAGTGCACGAACCCTCCGGCGGGCGGGCGATAGCCGAGCCCCGGCGGGAAATGCATCTCGAGCAGCGTCGCAAATTGCCGGTTCGCCTCCTCGCAATGGCTGCGCAGCAACAAGAGATGCTGCTCGTCATATCCGCGGCGCAGGAACTCCGCGAGCACCGCCTGCGGCAGGCTCGAAACGGAGAGATTGCGGCCAAACATCTGCGCGAGCATCGCCTCCTTTTGCCTGCCCGGCACGCACCAGCCGACCCGGAAGCCGGGTGCGATGGTCTTGGTGAAGGATGAGCAATAGATCACGTTCGCAGCGTCATGTGACTTGATCGCCGGCGGTCGGCTCGCGAGCGGAATGAGATCGTAGAAGACATCGTCCTCGATGATCGTCACCCCGGCCCGCGCAGCCATCGCAGCCAGCGCCTTGCGCCTGGGCGCAGGCATCACGAACCCGCTCGGGTTGTGCAGCGACGGGTTGAGAAAGATCGCCGCGTAGCTGCCCTCGCGCAGCGCCTTGCCGAGAATGTCGAGATCGATGCCCTCCCTCGGACAGATCCGGATCGGCACGGCCCTCATGCCGACATGCTCGATCGCCTGCAGGATGCCGAAATAGGTCGGTTCCTCGACGATGACGCGGTCTTGAGGCTTGCCGGTCGCGGTGAGGGCGAGTTCCATCGCCACCGTATCGCCGGCGGTAATCACGATGTCGTCCGGCCCGCAGACGACGCCCCGTCGGATCATTTGCCCGGCAATCTGCTTGCGCAGCTCAAGGTTGCCGGGCGGGGGGCAAAAGGCGCAGAGCGACGCCTCGTCGCGGATGACTGCCGCCATGCAGCGTCTCAAGAGCGACTCTGGCGCAAGGTTGGCGCCCAGCACGGCCGAACCGAGCATGCGCTTGTCGGGGCGCGCCGCATCCGCGAGCATCGACGCGACTGCCATGTTCACGCGCACGTCCACGCCGCTGAAATCATAGCCGGAGATGCGCTTTCCCGGTGCGACGGCGAAGCATCCCGACCGTGGCACGCTGCGGATCAACCCTGAGCGTTCGAGTTGGTCGAAGGCACGCTGCGCCGTCGAAATGCTCACACCAAAACGGCGCGCGATGCTTCGGATCGAGGGCAGCTTCTCGCCATCGCGCAGCGCGCCGTCCTGGATCTGCGCGCAAAGCCAGTCGCTGATTTCCTCCCACAGGTGGGGACCGCTCTCCCGCGACTGTGACGCGCGCTCATCGCCACGGTTCCGCCCCCCCGACATCGCGTTTCCCCTTCGACTCCGGTCATTCAGATGTAATTCTATAACATCAAAATGACCGGTCACAACGAAAGCGCGAAATCCACGTTCCTGTGCACGGGGAGCGGCAATCGGCGAGCCGGCCCTGTCGTCTCCTCCTCGACATCACGCATGAGACAAGGCGCCTTCCGCAGTTTTCCGGTTCGTCCGACCGCACCCGCCGCGAGCCTCGGGCCGACGCGATCGCAAGCCGGTGCGGCCACGACCATGCCGCGCCGTCCGGATCGCGTCGGACGTTCCGGTCAGCAGATTGACAAGCAACCGCGACTGAACAAAACTGCACTTGATAACACCAATGTTCACGGAGGAAGCCCAATGATCCTGAACCGCCGACAATTTGTGGCTGGCATGCTAGGCGCCTCGATGCTGCCTTCGCTGCCCGTTAATGCTCAGGCGAGGAAACTCACCGCCTATATGGGACCGCCCGAGCCGACCTGCGCCGCGCTCGTCAAGGAATTCGAGAAGAGCTCCGGAATCTCGACGACCTTCCTGCGGCTGTCGGCCGGCGAGGCCGTGAACCGGATCAGGGCCGAACGCGCCCGCCCGCAGGCCAGTGTGCTCTATGGCATCGGCCTGCCGTCCATGATGACGCTCAAGAGCGAGGGGTTGCTCCAGCCCTACAAGCCGAAGGGCATTGAGGACATCCCGGCGAAATATCTCGATCCGGAAGGTTACTGGACCGGAATCGACGTCGATTTCATCGGCATCGCGTCGAACACGACCTTCCTCAAGGAGAAGGGCCTGAAGGCCCCCACGAGCTGGGAAGAGCTGACGAGGCCCGAATTCGCAGGTCAGATCTGCCTCGGCAGCCCCGCCACGTCGGGAACCGGCTATGTCTTCGTGACGACCATTCTCCAGTTGATGGGACAGGAGAAGGGCTGGGACTATCTCAAGCGCTTCAACGCCAACGTGTCCCAGTATACCCGCTCCGGGATCGGGCCGACGCAGCTCGTCGGCCGCGGCGAGGTCGGCGTCGGCATCCTCTTTGCTCACGACATCCTGGGCAGCATGCACAAGGGCTTCCCGATGGAGATGTCCTTGCCGAACGAGGGGACGGGCTTCGACCTGTTCTGTGCGGTGATGCTCAAGGATGCGCCCGAGCCCGAGGCGGCGCGAGCCTTCCTCGACTGGGCCGTGACCCCGGCCTCCCAGGAGACGCTGGCGGCATCCGATTTTTTCGACGTGCCCACCAACAGGAATGCCAAGATCCACGATCTGGTGAAGCCGTTCTCGAATGCGAAGCTGATCAATTTCGACTTCGCCTGGGCTGGCGACCCCGAAACGCGCAAGACGGTGATCGCCCGCTTCCAGAGCGACATTCTCGCAGGGCGGAAGTGATCCGATGAGTTCCGTTGTGCCGGCATGCATGACGGCGGAGGTACGACGTCGGGACTGGACCCTCTACTGGGTCTATCCCGGCGTGGCTGTCTTCGTCGTCGTTTTTACCGCCTATCCCATGCTTGACCTGCTGGGGCACGCTTTCCGGACAGACGGGCGCCTGTCCCTCCTGCCATTGGCCGGCACGGTTCTCGATCCCTACAATCGCACCGTTTTCTGGAACACGCTTCTGCTGGGCGCCACCGTCGCGGTGGCCGGAACGGTGCTTGCGACGCTGTATGCCTATGCGATCGCGCGCGTGGCGATCCCCGGCAAGAAGATCTGGCATTTCTTCGCCCTGCTGCCGACGATTTCGCCGCCCATCCTGATGGCGCTGGGGCTGATCATGCTCTACGGCCGCCGCGGGCTGGTGACGCACGAGCTGTTCGGGCTCCAGACCACAGCGCTCTATGGCTTCACGGGCCTCGTCGTCGCCCAGCTGATCTCCTACTTTCCCTTCGCCTACCTGCTGATGCTGAACCTCTTCCGGGGGCTGGACGCCTCGCTGGAGGAGGCCGCCTCCACCATGGGAGCTAATGGCTGGACGGTGCTCCGCACGGTCAGTCTCCCGCTGCTCGTGCCGGGCCTCGCGGGCTCCATGCTGCTGATGTTCAGCTATTCCTTTGCCGATCTCGGCAATCCCCTGCTGCTTGGCGGCGATTTCCCGGTTTTGTCGTCGCAGATCTATCAGACCATCATCGGCATGTATGACGTGCCCAAGGGCGCGGCGCTCGCAGTGCTGCTGCTCGTGCCGGCCGTGCTGATGTTCTTCGCGCACAAGGCGCTGACTGCCCGGATGTCCTTCGCATCGGTCGGCTCCAGGGGGTCGAGCCGGCATCGCGAGGTGCGTCATCGTGGCGTACAGGTCGCGGCGCTTCTCTTCGTCGGATCGATCACCGCCGTGATCGTGCTGCAATATGCCACCGTCCTGGCCGGTGCCTCGACGCAGCTTTTCGGCATCAATTACACCTTCACCACGAAGCATTTCGTCGCGGCTCTCACCAAGTCGCGCGGCGCGCTGTTCGATACGTTCATGCTCGGTGTCGTGTCCGCCGCCCTCTCGGTGGGCATCGGTCTCCTGATCGCGTGGGTTGTTGCCCGCACGAAGGCGCGCGGCAGGTCGCTGCTCGATTTCTTCGCCAATCTGCCGCTTGCCATTCCCGGCACCGTGATCGGATTGGCCTTCGGGCTCGCCTTCAACGAACCGCCCCTGATCCTGACCGGAACCGCCCTGATCATCGTCGCCGCCTTCGTCGTGCGCTCCCTGCCTTACGGCATCCGCTCCGGCGTTGCGGCCCTCGATCAGGTTAACCGGTCGCTGGACGAGGCCTCCACCACCATGGGCGCCACGTCCGGGCAGACCCTGTGGCGCATCCTGGTGCCGATCGTGCAGCCCGCACTACTCGCGGGGATGATCTTCGCCTTCACCCGCAGCGTCACCACGCTCAGCGCGGTCATCTTCGTCGTTTCGCCGCACTGGTCGCTCGTGACGCCGACGATCCTCTCCCAGATGGACCGCGGCGACGTCGGTGAAGCGGCAGCCCTCAGCGTGATCGTGGTCCTGATGGTGCTGGCGGTGATCCATGGCGTGCCGCGACTGCTCGGCGGCGACTGGCGCGAAGCCGCGAGGAACTGATCGATGCAGCAGACATCCGCGAAGGCGCTCGCCATTCGCAACCTCGACAAATCCTACATGCTGGGGCGTGGTCGCCGCCTGCCGGTCGTCATGGACTTCAACCTCGAACTCGCTCCCGGAGAGTTCGTGACCCTGCTCGGGCCCTCGGGCTGCGGCAAGACGACCGTATTGCGGACCCTGGCGGGCCTTGAGGAGTTCGAATCTGGCGAAATCACGCTCGATTCGAGGTCGATTGCGCAGCTTCCCGCCCATCAGCGCCGGATCGGGCTGGTCTTTCAGAACTATGCCCTGTTCCCGCACAAGACGGTGTTCGAGAACATCGCCTATTCCCTGAGGCTGCGGCGTGTGCCCGAGGAGACCGTCCGCCGTGAGGTCGCCATGGCGCTGTCGGCCGTAGGGATGGACGGCTACGCGCCCCGCATGCCCGGCCAGTTGTCGGGCGGCCAGCAGCAACGCGTCGCGGTGGCCCGTGCACTCGTCATGCATCCCGACCTGCTGCTCTTCGACGAGCCGCTCTCCAATCTCGACGCGAAGCTGCGCGTGCAGGTGCGATCGGAATTGCGGCGGCTCCAGCGGCAGCTCGGGACAACGGCGCTCTTCGTCACCCATGACCAGGACGAGGCGATGAGCTTGTCCGACCGGATCGCCGTGATGAATGCGGGCCGGGTGGAGCAGATCGGTGCGCCCGAAGAGATCTATGCCCGGCCTGCGACCTTGTTCGTGGCGCAGTTCGTCGGCAAGGTGAACGCCCTTCCGGCGCGGATCGTCGCGTCGGCGGATGGCGCCGTGGAAATCGAGCTTCTGGGCACCCGGCTCAATGTGCCGCTGCCTTCGCGACCGCTTTCGCGCGACATGCTCGCGCTGTTGCGCCCCGAAGCGGTCGTGCTGCAGCCGGCCGGCGAAGGTCTGCCAGGCCGGATCGAGGACGTCGAATATCTGGGCGACCGGACGGAGTACAGGGTGCGCGTGGCCGACACGGTGGTAAGCGCCATCCGCTCGACGCTGGGTGAGCGCTGGCGGATCCGCGAAGGCGACGAGGTGGGAGTCGGGTTCAAGGCCCAGACCATCCACCTCCTGCCGCGCGAAGACGCGAACGCCTGAACCGGCCCACAAAGGAAGCGATCATGCCTGCGAAGGCCCCTTTCGACCGCGTCATCATCCTCGTGCTCGATGCGCTGGGGATCGGCGCACTCCCCGATGTGCACCTCGTGCGGCCGAACGATGTCGGATCGAACACGCTGAAACATGTCGTTCGCGCGGTTGGCGGGCTGTCCCTGCCAAATCTCGAGCGGCTGGGTCTTGGAACCGTCGCGCCGGATTCGGGCCTGCGCATCGAGCGCAGCCCGGTCGCGGTGCACGGCGTCTTCAACCTCGGCTACAAGGGCGCCGATACCTATCTTGGCCATCAGGTCATCATGGGATCGCGCGTCCCCGATGTCCCGGAGGAGCTGTTTGCGGCCGTTCGGGACGACGTGGCGGCTGCCTTGCGGCGCAAGGGACATCATGTCGAGCGGGCAGGCGACGGGCTCGCGGCCCTTTTCGTCGATGGCCTGATGATCTGTGGCGACAATCTCGAAAGCGACCCGCTGCAGACCTATCATTGCGTCGGCTCGATCGATGACATCCCGTACGAGAAGATCGTCGAGGTCGGTGAGATCCTGCGCGAGGTGGCCCGCGTCAGGCGTGTGGTCGCCATGGGCGGCTACGGTTTCCGTGCCGCCGATATCCGCCGCTGCACCGAACTGCGTTCGACCGGGCAATGCGGCGTCAACAATGTCGCGCTTGGCCTCTACACGAGCAACTATGTCGTCAGGCACCTGACGCGGGGCACGAGGCCCCATGTACAGATCCCCACCATTCTCAGGAAGGCCGGCTACGAGGTCGAGCTTCTGGGGAAAGTGGCCGACGTCATCACCTGCGAGGGCGCGCACAAGGAGCCGCATGTGCTGACGGCGCCCGTGCTTGAGGCAACCTATGCCTCCATGGCCCGGGTCAGGCGCGGCCTCATCGCCATCAACATCCAGGAAACCGACCTCGCGGGGCATGACGAGAGTGCCGAGCGCTATGCGGCCTGCCTCAGGCTCGCCGACGAAGGCATCGGCAGGATGATGGGCATGATGACGGCGCGCGACCTGATCATCATCACCGGCGATCATGGCAATGACCCGACCATCGGGCACGACAAGCATACCCGCGAATTCACGCCATTGCTGGCCTGGACTCCGGGTATCGTGCCGAAGGGCATCTTCATGCGCGACAGTCTGGCGGACATCGCCGCGACGGTGGCGGAGGTCTTCAGCGTCGACGCGCCCGAGATCGGCACGAGTTTCCTCGACGACGTCACGCGTGCCTGATCATGCGAGCGCTGGGGAGCGCCCGAAACCGTTGCCTCGGATGACGCCCCGATGCAAATCTGCGCAGACCGTCGTGATGCCGCCAGATCTGGAAGAGCGAGGATGACCCACGACTATTCGTCCATCGGCTTCTACACCTTCGATTGCCTTGGCTGGCCGTTCGAAGGCGTCCCCGACGGCGGAGGTACGTTCTTTCTCGACGAATTCACGCTTGCGGTGTCCGGTGCCGCAGGTACGGCTGCAATCGCCGGCGCCAAGATGGGGCTGTCCTGCCTCGCGGTAGGAGGCGTCGGCGACGATCTGATGGGCGACTGGGTTCTTCAGCGTCTGAGGAATTTCAACGTCGATACGTCCGGCATGCAGCAGATCGCGGGCGGGCGGACCTCGTCGTCCATCGTGACAACCCGGCGGGACGGATCGCGTCCCGCACTGCACATGAAGGGGGCCACGGCGGATTTCTATGTCGATGACGATGGGCTGCCGTTGGTCTGCGACGCTCGGGTGGTCCATCTCGGCGGCGTCGGCCTGATGGACAGAATGGATCGGGGGCAGAATGCGAAGCTGCTCGAGATGGCGAGGGGCAGGGGAGCCATCACGACAGTCGATGTCTTCGCAGGCTCGCCCGACGATCTGCCGACCATCGCCCGTGTATTGCCCTTTACGGACTACTTCATGCCCTCGATCGAGGAGGCGATGGCGTTGACCGGCCGCAGCGACGCCCATGAAATGGCGAGGCTGTTCTTCGATCTGGGTGTCTCATGCTGCATCTTCACGCTCGGGGCGGGCGGGGCATCCTGGCATCACGCCCGTGACGGACATTTCCGCATGCCGGCATTCGACATCCCGGTGAAATGCACCTGCGGCTGCGGCGACGCCTTCAATGCCGGGATGGCTGTCGCGCTCTGTCGTGACATGGACGCCGAAACCGCCGTCCGGTTTGCTCAGGCGACCTCCGCACTGAATGCAACCGGGCTCGGATCGCAGGCCGGCGTCGAGTCGTTTGAAAAGACCTGGGAATTCATGCGCACGAACCCGGTCAGGCGGCCTGCGTGAAATCGCGCCGGCACGGTGTTGATACCGCGCTGCGTGTGAAGCCGACATCGGCCCGATAGGCGTGGCAATGCCTTCAGGGCAGCTTCTGGCTCTCGAAGAAGCCGTCGAGCGGGATCTGGGTCGTCTTCTCGAAATCGTCCATCGCATCGACGAGGCGCTGGCGGTAATTAAGCAGCGCGAGCAGCAACTGGGCGGCGTCGCGAGACAATCCGTAGCGGGCCCAGCTTTCGGCTGTCCGCTCCTCAAGGCCGATCTGCTTGCCGAACGCCTCGATTGTCTCGAAGCCAAGGCCCCTGACGACCTCGAGCAGTTCGTCGGCCGACATGCGGGGCTTGACGACGTGTGAGTGGATGCGCTCCAGCATCAGCCGGATATCGGACGGCCGGAACTGCAGCGAATGACGTGCGAATTGCTGAAGGTTGGTTGTCATGACGTCCCCACTCTAGCAGCGATTGTACTCCTTGGCGACACTTGCTTGACCGGCCAGGAGCGCTTCGGCCGCGCTCTCGTCGGTGATCAGAACCTTGGCATTGCTGGCGCGCAAGGCTGCGCGGATCGCTTCTCCCT
>JBIPLL010000409.1:0-3306 GCA_044368425.1 Beijerinckiaceae bacterium | reverse complement strand
AGCGCAAGCGCCTGCAACGCCTCCGCAAGCGCAACCGACGGCTGGGCACCAAAGCGACCCGCCACCGTCTTCGTCTCACCGACATGGGTCAAGCCCCGCAGGAACGTGCCAGTCGTGATGATCGCGGCGCCACATGCCACCAATCCACGGTTTCGGAGCATGACACCAGTCAGGCGGCCGCCCTCGATCCCGAGGCCGGTAGCCTCGTCCTCGATGATCGTCAGACCCGGCTGGCTTGACACCGCCACACGCATCGCTGCTGCGTAGAGCTTGCGATCTGCCTGCGCCCGGGGGCCGCGCACAGCAGGGCCCTTGCGTCGGTTCAGCATCCGGAACTGGATGCCACCCTGATCGGCGACGCGGGCCATCAAGCCATCGAGCGCATCGATTTCGCGCACCAGGTGGCCCTTGCCGAGCCCACCAATGGCTGGGTTGCACGACATGACACCAATGTCGGTGGCCTTGAACGTGACAAGGGCCGTCCGTGCCCCAAGCCGTGCGGCAGCCGCAGCTGCCTCTGTGCCGGCATGTCCGCCGCCGATGACGACGACATCGAAACTGTCAGGCATCCTGCCCCCTGTTTCACGTGAATCAGATCACTTGCCAATGCAGTAGCTGGCAAAGAGATGATCAAGGATCTCGTCATTGGCAACCGGGTCGACAACCATGCCAAGGCGGTCAAGGGCAATGCGCAGGTCCTCAGCCGCCAACTCCGGCATTCCCACCTGGCTCTCTGCCCGACAAAGCGCCTCGCACACCTGGACCAGCAAGAGGCGCTGTCGCTCACGAGACACAATGCCGTCGCCTTTGCCGGTCTGCAGCTGCAACTCTTGAGCGATGCGCTTCAGAAGCGCGGGGAGACCATCGCCTGTACGAGCTGAGACTGACAGTTCAGATTCAACCGGAGCGAGATCGGATTTTGTCACGACGATGAGACAGTCGAAGCCCGGCGGCGGTGGCGCGGGCTCGTCGCTCGGTGAGAGCCAGAGCACCAGATCCGCCGCGCGCATCTGCTCCTGCGCCCTTTCGACCCCGATCCGCTCGATTGGATCGGTTGTTTCGCGCAATCCCGCGAGATCCACGAAATTGACAGCATGCCCCTCGACCGCGCACCGAGCCTCGATCGCGTCGCGCGTCGTGCCCTTGTAGGGAGAGACGATTGAGACCTCTCTCGCCGCGAGACGATTGATCAGCGTCGATTTGCCCGCATTCGGAGGACCAGCCAGCGCGACGACAAATCCGTTTCGAATCTGAATCGAACGCTTGGCACCGGCAACTGCGAGGTCCACCTCATTGCGCACAGATGCGATCAGGTCGTGAGACTGTCGTTCCACCGACGAATCGATATCCGCCTCGTCAGCAAAATCGAGCTGCGCCTCGATAAGGGACGCGGCCACCACCAACTGACGGCGCCAGTCGCGGATCTGCTCGCCAAGACTGCCCCTCATGATCCCGAGGGCCTGGTGTCGCTGGCCCTCGGTTTCCGCAGAAATAAGATCCGCGAGCGCCTCGGCCTGAGCAAGATCAAGCCGACCATTTCCGACTGCGCGGCGCGTGAACTCTCCCGGCTCCGCGAGCCGGATATCGGGGCATTGGAGACAAGCCCGGATCATGGCCTCGATGACTGCCGGCCCGCCATGAACCTGAAACTCGGCGCAGTCCTCCCCCGTGAACGAACGTGGCGCCGGAAACCACGCGGTCAGGCCTTCGTCGATCGCAAACCCCGTGGCCGGATCGCGATATGTTTGAAGTGTCAGACGCCGTGGCTTCGGAACAATCCCGGCAAGTGACTCGACGGCAGCACCCGCCGAAGGTCCGCTCAGCCGCAACACAGCAATTGCACCGCGTCCGAGCGCCGTCGCGCAGGCGACGATCGTCGTCTCGGGACCCTGTCTGCGTCTCATGGCGATCATTGCGCTGGCGAATCGGTCTGCTGGACTCGAACGGACGTGCTGTCGGCTGTCTGTCCGACGAACCCGGCTTCCCCGCAAAGCAGCGAAGCCGGGCCATCGACAGTCACGTATTCATGGAATCGAAGAAGTCGCCGTTCGTCTTGGTCTGACGCAATTTGTCGATCAGGAACTCGATGGCGTCCTGCGGCCCCATCGGATTTAGAATGCGCCGCAGGACATAGGTCTTCTGCAGCTGTTCGCGCGGCACGATGAGCTCTTCCTTGCGCGTGCCCGACTTGAGAATGTCGAGTGCCGGGAAGACGCGCTTGTCGGCCACCTTGCGGTCGAGCACGATTTCCGAATTGCCGGTGCCCTTGAATTCTTCGAAGATAACCTCGTCCATGCGGCTGCCGGTATCGATCAGGGCCGTCGCAATGATCGTCAGCGAACCGCCCTCCTCGATATTGCGCGCGGCGCCGAAAAAGCGCTTGGGCCGCTGCAGCGCATTCGCATCCACGCCACCGGTCAGCACCTTTCCGGATGAGGGGACGACCGTGTTGTAGGCGCGCCCCAGACGGGTGATTGAATCGAGGAGGATAACCACATCCCTGCCATGCTCGACGAGGCGCTTGGCCTTTTCGATCACCATCTCGGCCACCTGGACGTGTCGGGCAGCCGGCTCGTCAAAGGTCGAGGACACGACCTCACCCTTGACCGACCGCTGCATGTCCGTGACTTCTTCCGGGCGCTCGTCGATCAGCAGAACGATCAGATAGCATTCCGGATGATTTCGGGTGATCGATTGCGCGATATTCTGCAGCAGGACCGTCTTGCCGGTCCGCGGCGGAGCGACGATCAACGCACGCTGTCCCTTGCCGATGGGGGCTACCATGTCGATGACACGCGACGAGAAGTCCTTGCGCGTCGGATCCTCGCTCTCGAGCTTCAGGCGTTCATCCGGATAAAGCGGGGTCAGATTATCGAAATGGACCTTGTGCCGGATCTTCTCCGGGTCCTCGAAATTGATCCGGTTGACCTTGAGGAGTGCGAAATAGCGCTCACCGTCCTTCGGGCCACGAATCAGTCCCTCGACGGTATCGCCGGTCCGCAGGCCGAAGCGGCGGATCTGCGTCGGCGACACATAGATATCGTCGGGACCGGGAAGGTAATTAGCCTCGGCTGAACGCAGGAAGCCAAATCCGTCCTGCAGGACCTCGACCACGCCCTCGCCGATGATCTCGACTTCGCGGGTCGCCAGTTGCTTCAGGATGGCGAACATCAACTCCTGCTTGCGCATGGTGCTGGCATTCTCCACCTCGACCTCTTCGGCGATGTTGAGCAGCTCGGTCGGCGATTTCGCCTTGAGGTCGTGAAGCTTGATCTCCCGCATGGGTGGATCCTGTGGGCGTGATGG
>JBIPLL010000751.1:0-3311 GCA_044368425.1 Beijerinckiaceae bacterium | reverse complement strand
CGATCTGGCCGGTGAGCGCCTGCATTGCCTGCTCCCCCTGCGCGATGGCCGCCGTCAGGGAGGCGATCTGCTTCTGCATGCCGTCCTTCTTCGCGACGACGGCCTGCTGCGCCTGCTCGTCGGCCTGCCGCCTGGCCTCCGTCTGGGCCAGGTCCGCCTCCGCCTGCCCGAGCACCTGCTCGCGTTCGGCGAGCGCCGTGGCGAGGCCGACGTAGTTCGACTGAAACACCACCTCGGCGAGCCAGTGGGCGTGGGCCGCAGCGGCCTGGTCGAGTTGGGCCTTGAGCGCATCGGCCTGGGCGGCCGCCTGCTGGTGCTTCGTCGTGGCGGCGGCGACCGTGGCGTCGGTCTGTGCCAACTTCTGCCCGGCCACATCGGCGACGATCTTGGCCTGGTCGCGCGGTCCGGTGGCTGCCACGACCTGCTGTTCCGCCTGCGTGATTGCCGCGGCGCGCTTGTCGAGTTCCGCCTTCTGGGGCTCGCGTCGTCCCTGCGCTTCGGCCAGCTTCGCCTGGGCGGCGACCAGGGCCTGATTGGCCGCCTCCTTGGCAGTGGCGTCCTCTCCGGCGGCCCCGACGGCGGCCGTCGCTGCCTGCACCTCCGCGCCCGCGGCCGCGATCTGCTGGTCGATCACCGGCAGCGCCGCGGCGGCCTCGGCGTGCGACTGCTTCACGGCCGCGACCGCGGCGGTGGCGGCATCGACCTGCTTCTGGGTTTCTGCGAGCGGGCCGTCGGCGGCCGTCTTGGCCGCGAGGGCGGCCGCACGCTCCTGGCCGGCCGCTGCCAGCTCGGTGGCCGCGGCCGTGACGGCCTGCGTGCCCTCGGCGAGTTTTGCCTGCCGGGCGGCCACCTCGCGGTCGGCCGCCGCGACCCGGTCGGCCAGCGCCACAGGATTGGCATCCAGGGTGCCCACGCGGGCGCCGTCGGCGGCGTTCCACACGCGGATCTCTCCGGTCCAGTCCCCCGCGATGAGGCGATTGGTCTCGTCGCAGTACGACGCCGCGAGGCCCATATCGGCACCGGCCTCGAACGACCGCTCCTCCGTGCCGTCGGCCTTCCAGAGTTTCGGCACCTTGTCGCGGCCCGTGGAGACGAGCCGGCCGTCGCGCGTGAACTCGAGGGCCGCCACGCCGCCGTGCGCGCCCCAGGCTTTCACCTGGGCCCCGTTCTCGAGCTCCCAGAGCCGGATCTGGCCGTCGTCGCAGGCGGTCGCGAGCAGGTTGGAATCGCCGCGCCAGGCCAGGCTCGTCACACTCGCCGGGTGCGACTGGAGCGCGAGGAAGTCGCGGCCCGTCGCGGCTTCCCAGATGATCACGCCCCCTGCGCGATCGGCCGTCGCCAGCAGCACTCCGTCGGGGCTGAAGGCGGCCGCGGTGATCCAGTCGGTATGCTTCGTGAGGTCGTGGAGCTTCTGGCCGGTCTCGAGCGACCAGATGCGCGCCACCTTCTGTGGCCCGCCCAGCGCCACCAGCCGCTGGTCGGGGCTGATGTCTGCGGCCAGCACGACGTCGAGCTCGTCACCGAGCGTGCGGATCCGCCGGCCGTTCTTGAGACTCCACACGGCGACGCGGCCGCTCGCAGCCCCCACGCCGCCGCCGGCGAGCACGAGACCGCCGCCGGCACTGAACCGCACGACGTGCGGCCGACCCTCCGGAAAGGGCAGCACGCCGGCCAGCGCCAGGGAATCGGTCCGGTAGAGCAGCACCTGCTTCTGGCCGCAGACGGCCGCGAGCGGCGCCCACGGGCTCGTGGCCATCACCGCACAGGCATCGAGCGCGGGCGTGCGCAGCACCGGCTCCAACGGCAGATGGGCGGGCAACGGCTGCACCGCGGGCCGCTCGCCCGTTGGGGCCGCCATCGCAACGTCGACCTTCTTGGCGACGGCAGCCACGCTTCCCTTGTTTTCGAGCACGCCGCCGTCGATCCAGGCCCGCAGCACCTGCCGCTCCGGCTCCGGGATCGGCGGCGCGTCGGGCGGCATCTTCGGTTCGTCGTCGTGGTTGGCGACACGGAACAGATGGCTCCCCTTCGCGTCGCCCGGCACGATCACCTCGCCCGACCCGCCGCCGGCCATGATCCCGGCGTAGCTGGTGACGTCGAGGCCGGCCGTCTTCTTGTCGGCGTTGTGGCAGGAGCCGCAGCGCTGCCGGAGCACCGGCAGCGCGTTGTCGATGAACGTCACCTTCTCCTCGGCGCGGAGGGCACCGCCGGAAACAGCGGCGGCACACGCAGCGGCCAAGGCGAGGCGGTGAAGGCAGGGTGGGCAACGCGTCATGATCAGTGGTTGAACACGAACTCTCGGGAGTTGAGGATCGCCCAGAAGCTATCCTCGAGATTGCGCTGGATGGCCGCCGGATCCTGGGCGGCGGGGTCCTGCAGGATCTCGAGGAGCGCCGTGCGCTCCTTCTCGGTGGGCAAGCGCGTGAGCGTGCGCAGGTAGAGCTCCTCGACGATCTGCTCGGGGGAGCGCTTCTCGTCGAGCATCCGCTTGACCACGCCGCCGGAGGTGATCTTTTCCTGGATGGTGTCGCCGTTGAGCAGGTGCAGGGCCTGCGAGAGATTCGGCTCCATCTTCACCTCGCAGGAGCAGGCCGTGCCCCGCGTGGCGCGGCCGAAAGTGGTGAGGAAGTAGGTGCTCGTATTGCCGTCGGCGATCTGCACCGCGCGGGCCCCGAGCGGCAGGCCCTGAAACTTGTTCTGCGTGGTCGTGGCGGCCGTGACCACGTCGAGCAGCACTTCGGAGCGGATCCGCCGCAGCCGGGCCTTCGAGAAATTGCGATCATCGTCGGCGTTGGTTTCGTTGGCCTGCGTCGAACGCTGGTAGGCATTCGAGGTGCAGATCTCGCGGACGAGTTGTTTGAAGTCGTACTTCGACTCCACGAACCGTGTGGCGAGGACGTCGAGCAACGCCTTGTTCACGGGCGGATTGCTCACGCGCACGTCGTCCACTTCGTCGACGATGCCGGAGCCGAAGAAGTGGGCCCAGACGATGTTGACGAGGTTGCGGCCGAAGTATTCGTTGGCCGGCGAGGCGAGCCAGTCGGCCAGCACTTCGCGGCGGTCGCGGCCCTGCGTGTCGGGCACGGCACCGCCGAGGAACTTCGGCGGCACGACGCGGCCGCCCACGGGATGCTTCACGTCGCCATTGCCGGAATTGAAGACGATCGTCTCGCGGGGATCCTCGCCGGGCTTGCGCCCGATCTGGGCGAAGAAGTTGGCGAAGCCGTAGTAGTCATCCATCGTCCAGCGGTCGAAGGGATGGTTGTGGCACTGGGCGCACTGGATCCGCATCCCCATGAACACCTGCGCCA
>JBIPLL010000622.1:0-13549 GCA_044368425.1 Beijerinckiaceae bacterium | reverse complement strand
GCCGCCCCCGAGCCGTCCGCGATGGAATAGGAGCCGGCCACGGTCTGCCTATCGGTTACCGCGCCAACCTCCTGCGAATCCACGCGCGTCCATTGCAGGCGCGTCGAAAACGTTCCGCTGAAAATATCGGTTAGGCTTTCCGCCACTAGATCAGCCCTTCCTCTATTGCGCGTTTCGCTGCCGCATAGTTACAGCCGAGTTTCCACGCGGCGTATTCAATATCCGCCCGCGTTGGCGCCGGCCGGCTTGTTACCTTGCCCCAAAAGTTTTGGGATTGAGTGCCGACCGTAGCGGTATGGTCAACAGAGCCGGCGGGCGGCAAAGCCTCGCGGCCGTCTGGCCCGCCTCTGCGCCACGAACTCACCCTAGATATCACCGCTACGGCCTCCGTTTTCAGCCTATAGCGGCAGGCTTCAATCAGCCCCGTCTATGGCTGCGGATCGGCTTCCGCCCAACACGCCGCATATCCGGCGGCATCTAGTTGGTTGTCGCGCTGCGGCTGGCCTTGATGCCGCGCGAACTTATCCAACTGCATGAAAACAGCCCAATCCCCCGGCGTGAAAGGCTCGCGGATTTTGTGCGCGAAAATCGCATTGATCGCGCCGATGGTTCGCGCGAAATGCTCTAGCGGCGGCGCATACTTTGCGCGGCGCGCCGCGGTGGTTTCGATTGCATCCGATAGCAAACGCTCCGCGGCCGATGGTTCGCGATCTGGCGTTAGCAACCCGTCGCCAACAAGCCGGGGCGCGGCTTCCTCAACTGCCGGCTGCGGCCCTCCGCGGCCTTTCATTTCGCGCTCGCCTTGCAGAATCCAATCGGTTGAAATCGTTTCCGTTTCCATCTTCGTCCCTCCGGGTTTGTGGGCATCAATGTAAGCCAGCAACCGCATAACGTCGCCGGCTAGTGCGCCGGAAGTTCCGGCATCTAGGCAACCGCTGAAACGGAGCGCCCGCTGCTTGGCCTGCGCGAAGTATTCCGGCGAGAGTTTCACGACGTTCGGATTGATCCATCTTTTGCGATGCGGAAGTTTTCAACGGAGTAGGTTCCGCCTTTCGCAACGTCTACGATTGCAAACCCCCAGTTCCATTGATTGGCAACCGAAGCGTAATCGGGCGATAGGTCGCATAGGCAGCCGGTAGACCACGCGCACGCCTCATCGTGCCAAAGGTTGCTCTGTGCATGGCTACTAGTGCGGTGGCCGTGGCCGACCATTACGGAATGGTTCGTGCGAACGTAGGCGCCGCGGGCTTGGTTGACGGGCGAGGCTTGCCCACGCGGCAGTTCGTGGCCGTGGAGGATTGGAAGTTTCCCGGCCATGACGATGCGGCGGTTTTCGACTAGTTCGATATTGTGTTTGTCGAGATGCAACCACGCGCGAAGCCCCATAGCGGTTTCGGCGCTAATCTCTGGCGCGTGCTGCCATAGCCAAGATTCCCAACGCTCCTCATGGTTTCCGGTTTTCGCGACGATCGGAATCGTTGGGAACGATTGCCGCAGCCACCCCAGCACCGCGCGAACTTGTCGCAACTCGCCGGCTAGGTCGCGCTCCGCGGGATTCTTTTCCCAGCGGCTGATCGAATAGAAATCCGCGAAATCCCCATTTAGCAATAGCCCGTCGATGCCGCGGCTTTGCAGATATGAAACGGCCGCGGCTAGCGCCCGGTTGCTATGGTAGGGAACGTGGATATCCGAAAGGATTCCGATTCGCCCGACTACCGGCATCCGGTAGGGGGTTCGCGGCTTCGCTTTTGTTTTGGGCATGGGCAAGCCCTCGCCGGGCGCGCGAGCCGGGCGCGGATGCGCTGCCCTCTTGCGGGCAGCCTTGCCAGACTGCCCGATAATGCGGCGGATGCGGCATCGCGCGGCCTCGACGGTCAGCGCCCCGCGGGATCGCTTGACTAGCATTCGCGCCAGCGAACGCGCCGGCTGGCGCGGATGCTTGCGAACTAAATCGGTGGCGGTTTTTGTGAGCGGGCAGGCTGCGGGCATTAGTCCTCCGGTTGATCGTCAACGTGGAAAAACTCTGCGAACGTAATCAGCGCGGCCAGCGTGTCGCCGTTTTCACTGACGCATTCTTCCGACAAGTCTGGAAACCTTGCGTGTAGGTATTCGTGTATGAGCGTGTTTAGAAAATCTTCGCCGTGGAGTTTTGAGGAAACGCGGATCGTTCGCGTTTCATAGTCGCAATCCCCGTGAATCGATGGCGGAACGCGGCAGCGTTTCACCCTCCACCGATGCCCGTTGATTTCGATCCACGCGGAACGTTTCACGCTGGCGACTCCTCGCCGCGTGATTATCGCGGGCCGGCAGCCTCGCCCGATTGGTCTATGGTCGCGGGCTGCGGATTTTCCGGGGGCCGGGGGCCGAAGGGGAAAGCCCGATTAAGCGCTTCGCGGCGGCGACCGCAGCCGCAATCGGCCACGCCCACGGCATTGGCTAACCGCTGCGCACGATCGACCGTGATGCCGATGCTAGCAAAGGCCACCGCCACAACGTCGCCTAGCCCTTGCGGATTTTTACCGTCCATATTCTCTTCAGTTCTTCGGGATACAAGTTGTAATATTGCTGAAATAGTTCCTTTGTTATCGTCTGCCCCTGCCCGAGTGCTATTTCTTCAAGTTTCGACAACTGAAAAGTCCCGCCAACATAATCAAAAAACCTGCCTACCACTTCTTTCGGCTGGCCTATCTGTTGCATTTGCGATTCAGCATACACAGCCTGATTAGTAGCGCGATAATCACTAGCCGTCACCAATGCGGAAGGGCATACGTTGGGAGGCCCTGAAAAGTACGATTTGATATACCCGATCGGGCTGCCGCTTACCCCATACTCCGTATAGGTTGTAGTTCTCTTCACGGCCATTCGAAACGAGAGTGAAAGGGATAGGTTGCTAAGAACTGTAGTGTAAAGGTTTGGATATGTAGCAGTGTCTCGAAACAGCGATAGCGTTGCTTGCATCGAATCTTGTGTAAAAACCGCTTGCGCGGTTCGCATCTTTCCGCCGCGCTGCCCCCTGTAAAACGTCGTTCCACCGTTTTCGGTCATCAAGAATCGATAGTATTTCTGATTATTTTCAGCGCATTGGGTAGGCGACCCGGTGCGCATAACCCTCGACGGATAGCCATTCCCCCTAACGCCGTCTATGCAACTCCAGACATTTTGAGCGAGCGGCCGCCCTTGAAGCGTTGAGATAAAAGTATATTCGAATCCTCCGAAAGCCATTATTTTTTCGGCAGCATCAAATGCTACTCCTATGTCGAACCCATCGACAGCACCGTAATGTAAATACGAGTCATTAGAAAAATCTGTTATGAGATTACCGCTTGTGTTTCGCATTTCTAGCGAAACGATAAAACTTGTTATTTCGCCATCCGAAATAATCGCTGAACTATGCTTCTGATTTTCACTCGGCGCCGCGCATTCATGCACCGCAGCCGGCGGCGACGGGTCTATTGTGGTGGTCAGCCCGAAGTAGGAACATCCCTCCCGCGGTGACGTTGGCGAAGGCACGGCCGGAATAAAACCCCTGCGGTTTTGGTTTTGCTTGTAGTAAACTTCCTTATACCGACCGTATTTCTGTTCCCCACTTGGGAGAAAAAAAACATAGCCAGGATTTCCCGGTTCAATGGTTTGCGCTTCGGATGCCGTTTTTGTTGTGTCGATTGTTTTCGTGGCGGTGATCGACGCAACCCTGCCTATAAATGGGTTATGTTGCCACCGACTCATATTAATGGCCCGCGGATGCCCGTTCATGTCGGCCATAATCCACGAAGTGCGGGCGGCCAGCACTGTAGGTTCCGGGTCATAATGCCCGCCATACGGAAACAGCGGCGCCTCGCCTTCCGCGATGGAAACGTAGCCGGAAGGCGACCACGAGAACCAACGATCAACCCCGTCATCGTCAGCGTAGACGTATTTTGTTTTGTATTTGCCGGTGGTCGGAAATGATGCCCGCGATGAGCCTCGCACGGTCAGGATATCGTCGGTGTAGACGTTGCCTCCGGGGTTGTAGGTCAGCACGAAAAACGATCGCGGGGTCTGGATATCCAGCGGGATCGTTACGCGCCACGAAAAACTACCATCCCCCACGGGCTCAACCGACAACCCGGAAACACGCTGGTTGTCTTTGTCTAACGTAAACTGCGAAGCGGTAACTCCAGCCGGATTTATCTTGCGGTCAAACTCTAGCGTGACCGTCTGCACTTTCTCCGATTGCGTTCGCGTGCGTTTCTCAAACCGCGATAGTTTTGGCTTTGCGCCAGGAAAATAAAAACTTACCGGGTAATCGTGAATCGTTAGCGGATGGCTCATAACGCGCTCTGGCAAGTTTCCCGCGTAATCCCACAAGCCATTTGGGTTAAGAGTGATAGTCCGCTGCCTTGGCCCCGCTCCACCGCCCGAAAAACCTGATCCTGCATACGATTGACCAACCAGAATGCCGGCATCATCTAATACTTCATAGGCGCCACTGTAAGACCCAATGGGCTCCGTAGGAATAATGGCCGAGCCGATTTCGTAGTTCGCAGTGGTTGTGCCAAAAAAATCGTCAATCGCTTCAAACGAAACCACTGGGGGGGTCTTGTCAATAACGATACAATCGAAAGCCTTGTGAAACCGCATATCCCTTGAATACCACGAAGGCGTGGATGGGTCGTCGGTCGCGCCAGTTACCTCATTAACAATCAGGTATGTTCCTTCTTCTTGCGTGGCCGCGCGGCTTTGCTCGATTGTTGGGTAAGTCGCGGAAAGAACCTGCACGCCGTTTCTATAAACGGTTATTTCGTTCCCGTTGAACTGCTTGATTGTTTTGTTTGTGAAGTAATAGTAGGAAGCGTTTGCGTTTTTATCTGCTTCGTGCGTTACCTCGAAATACTTCACCGGATATGCGGAAGTTTCCCTTGTTCGCCCTGTGTATAGCGGGACTGCCGGAATCCGCGGGCAAAAGGTATAGGAAGTTATTACCGCCTGCTCGCTAACATCGCCGGGAGGATTACCGGGCAAGTATGTTGCAACTTCAAGGGTGAACCACGCTCGTTTTCGCCTTGTGGGCTCTAGAGACTCGTCCTCTGCGTAGTAGTTGTATTGATTTCCCGGCGAATCGTTTGAAGTGCCGGGAACCCACCGCGATTGCCCGTCCATCGTCAAGAAAAAAGAACTGTCATACCCGAACGTTTGCATCGGGAACGAATAGTTGTAGTTCGGCCAGTTGTTTGGGAACGGCGAGGTTACCCATCCGCCATCCACTTGGTTGTAGCGGCTTTTTGTGTTGATCCCCATGCTCAGGCAATACAACACAATATCGCCAAGCCCCTCGCGGGCCGCGGCAGTTAGTTGCGAAAGGCTTGTGCCGGGGTTCGCTGGAAAAGAACCCTGCGCCGGCTCCGCAAAGTCACTAAAGCCTTCAACGGCAATGGCATTAATCCCGTAGTAGTCGTCGGAAGGAACGAGCGTACTTGGTACAGAACACGAGTTTATGTCTAGTTCATACAAAGGATGCGCGCCCGTAACATAATCTACATCGTGGATGCTTGCGTCGTAGTTCCAATGGGCTACCGGAAACCACGCCGCCGGCATAGGTCGCGGAACAAGTTTGGCCGTTAGCGTAGCCTCTACTTGATCCCAAATCTTTACGCGGGCTACCGATTCAAGATGGTAGCCAGTTGGCGGCGATGCCGCGGCGTAATAGATAGCCTCGCCCTGACCGTATTTTGGACGGTCGATCGAAACGTAACTGGCTTTTAAGTCAAACGCCGCGTTTATCGGCTCCGGGTTTACTTCGTACCCATAGAGCGATTCCTTGACACAGCAACATTCCTCTAGGTATTTGCGGCCCATGCGTCAGAATGCCCCCATAACCCAAACCCAACTATCCTGCCCAACGCCGGTAGAAGCGATAATCCGCAGCGTTCCGCAGGCCGCAGATTGCAGACGGTCATTCATTCCGTTTTTCACCACAGCGAACTGGTGCGATGAGTCGCGGCGAATAAGCCGGAACGCGACCACGCCGCAGACCGCCGCGCGTCCAATCTTGCCAGACTTGATCGGCTCTAGCGTTATCGCAAAGTTGTTTAGGCCGGCTGATTCCGTTGCCGTCGTGCCGATGAGTATCGGCCGCGTTACGATCGACGGCATTTCAGAATCGGCGGCCGGCTGGACGGCCAGCCCGCCGAAGCCAAGGATTCCGGCCGCTTTAACGTCTAGGCCGGAATCATTGCGAATCAATGCGATATTGGACGCGCCAGCCGCGTGCGTGGCCGGCTCCGCAAGGCGCTCCGGTGTTACGCCTAACACAACGTCTGCGGCATCCTGCGCGCGGTTCCACGCGGCTGCCGAAATCGCCTTTGCGATCGGCTGGCCTTTTTCGATTCTGCCGGATGCCATTAGGTAATCCCGATCCCTAGGCCGGAAAAGTCCCCTTCGCGGTAAACCTTGTTAACGTAGACCGCGCGAGGCTTTTTGATTACGGCCGATGAGTCTACCGCGGATTCGTACCGAACCCACATATATTCATGCCCCTTTTTTTCGATCCCGGTGATATCGCCAACCGTGATAGCCGGGGCCGTGGCTCCGCTGCCGGCATTCGGGGACGCTACGAACCGATACGATAGCGACCAAGGCCCGTCGCCGCGGTCGCTATCCCATTCCTGCTGACCAGTGCAACCGATAAACAACACTTCGCCCTTTGCGAACGTGCGAAAGGCGGCGCTGTTCGTTGTGCCGGTTAACGCGGCCACTGATTTGATGTATGCGGCCGTAACGTATGCGTGCGGAACGTCATACGTTTCAGTCCATTGCAGCGAAGGAACCACGATATCGACGCCGGCAACCCTGTCATCGTCAACGCCAATCGCCCCATACTGATTCGGCGCGGCTGGCGTTCCGTTCCAATACCGCTGCTCCCCCTGCGAGAAATCCGCGGTAACAAGCCCTTGCGTTATATGCTGCGTTCCGCCCGTCGTGTCGAAACTCCGCGAGCGCTTAAACGGGTCTGGCCTCTCGTCGTTATCCGCGCCGGCCTTTTGATAGTTTAGCGTTACTTGCCACGCCTTATCCCCAAGGTAGGAAACGCTATAACTGTCGATCGCTAGTTTTTCATTGCCACCGCCGGGGTATTGCCAGTAGAAACCCCAATCCGCAATATAAGTTTTAATCTCGTTATGGAGTAGCAAATCGTCATCGGTTCCGAAAACCTTAAACGATTTGGTATAGGTCGCCGTTCCGCGGCTGCCTAGGCGCACGATCGTAGCCGCGCGGCTGGCCTTATCCTCAACCCAAGTTAGCGGCATTTTTTACTGCCCGACTAGCGCCGGTTGCATCCCCCGAGTATTGGTAGCGGTTTCCTCCGCGGCCTTTGCGATTCGCTCTTGCAGCGTTGAACCGAAGCCCATGCGGTCAGCCGCCATCGCGGAAAACGTTCCGACCGCTTCGGCTTTGCTTGTTTGAACGTCTTTCCCGGCGGCATCCGCGCCGGCCTTCGCGGCATCCCGCGATGCCGTGGCTTCGTCGCTGGCTTGCCCTTCGATTCGTTCCTGCGCCTTGCCTAGCGACTCGCGCATCTTCTCTATCTGCTCTTGCGTCAGATGCCCGCTAGCGGCCAGCGCGTGGAACTGTGCGGCCAGTTCGTGAAGCGCGTCCATATCGGAAACCTGCGCGATTTCCTGCTCCAGTTCGCCGGCCTGCTCGCGGGCTGCCTTTTTCTCAGCGGCGTTTCTGCGCTTGCCCTCTACCGACTGTTCCGCCTCAACCGTCTGCGCACGGCGGGCGACAGCGCGGCCAAGGTTAGCGCCTTCGCGGCCGGCTTTCGTGTTTTCGGCGTCCTGCGCCATCGCATCCTGCCGCGCCTTTGCATCGGCGCGCATCTGGTCGCCTTCCTCATTCGCGCGGCGAACGCGCTCATTCACCCCCGGCATATTTTGCCGGCGCTGCTCCGCGCGGGCCTGTTTCTCGTTGTCGATTTTGGCGACGCGCTCTTTCGTATCCTTCGCGCCGCTAATGAAACCTTGAACCCGTACCCAAGCCTTTTGGATTTCCGCTACCAGCGTATCCCAAACCGCCATCACGCCGACCGCGATATTGTCGAATATGCCTAGGATCGTCGCGCCGATCGTGTTGGTTGCCAGAGCCGTCCACAACTGATCCCAAAGGATCGCGATATTGGTTCCTAGATCGGTAAACAGATTTTGCAGAGTGCTTATCCACGGGTCGATATAACCCATGATTGCCTCTTGCCCGCGAAGCCATCCCGCGACAAGCCCGCCCCACAGAATATCCATCGCGCCGGCTAGGTCGCCGGCCGAAAGGGCATCGTAGATTCCGCCAAACGTTGTAGTGGCCGTGCGGTATAGGTCGCCAAAAACGACGGCGCCATCGCTTACCGCTTGGTTAAACCCGGAGCCGATATAGCCGGCCACGGTTCCCACCAACTCGCCCACGCCAGATAGCGCAGACTTGATCGAATCACCGAACGCCACGGCGCCAGCCGCGGCAAGCCCGATGGCGGCAACCACCGCGATAACCGGCGCCGCGGGGGCTAGCCATGCGGCGGCAGCCGCGGCGGCGCTGGCGACCGATGCCGCAACCACGCTAGCCGCCGCAGCGATGTACGCGCCGAACACGCTGACAGCCCCGGCGAGGAACGCCACAAGCCCCGGCATCCCGCTGGCAACCCACGCCACGCCAATACGAACGGCATTCGCTACGGTAGCCGCCGCGGCGGCGGCCACCTGTGCAATGTATTTCCCTAGGTTCGCCGCGGCAGACGCGACGAAAGCGCTAGTCGCCGGGAGAAGTTGCGATATGTAGGCCGCGGCCATGCCGGCCGTAGCGGTGACGGTGGACGCCAGCGCGTAGCCCACGCGAACCGCGTAGATTTTCAACTCTAGGACGGCTTTCGACACGAACGCCGAAACGCCGGCCGCGGCAGCGGTCGCGTAGGCGGCGACCATCTTTCCGCCTGCCGCCACCGTCGAGGCCACCGCAGCGGCCAGCGTGGCAACGTAAGCCCGCAGCGGGGCGGTTGCTTGCGTGGCGAACTGCGCCACCCCGGCGGCAGCCTGCCGCGCGAAAGCCGTTCCCATTGCGATAGCGTCACCAGTGACGCGGCGAAGGGGGGCCGACAGCGCCCCGATATCGCCGGCCAGCGCGGCCCCAAAACCGCCGATGCCGGTTACGGCCCTACGGAGTAGGCCAAAGGATGCAATCTGCGCCCGGATGCCTAGGGCGATTGCGTCGAAAAACCCACGGCCGGCGCCGCGGGCATTCGAAAACCAAACAATAAACGGGCCGAGCGCACGGGCGGCGGATGCCGCGGCAATCGTCGCGAACCTCGACACGGCGGCGGCCCCGGTGGCGCCGAACGCGATAGCCGCAAGGGTCGCGCGAGACAGCGCCACGCCGGCCGCGGCGGCCGATGCTACGATCGGGGTTCCCAATGCCGCGGCCAGCCGCAAAGCCCCCACGGCCCCGGTGGCGGCCCCCACGGCGATACCGGCGGCGAGTCTGGCAACCATCACAAACGGCGAAACGACGGCGGATAGCGCCCCGAGTAGCCCGCCGATGCCGGCGGATACCACGCGAAGCCCTAGCCCCAAGCCGGTTAGCGCGCCGCCAAATACAACGGCGATAGCCGCAGCCCTGCCTACGCTGCCGACCATTTGGGCATTCTGGCGAACGAAATCCGTTAGCCCATTCACCACGCCCATGATTGGCGGCATAAGCGAGAGAAGCGCCCCGCCAACACTCTCGCCCAACACGATGCCGAGCCGTTGCATACCGGCAGACAGCGCGGCCGCGGCGCCGCTCAATCCGCTCATAACGGTTTTGTATTTCTCGCTTACCGTCAACGCGCCTTCCATGCCTTCCTGCATGGCGTTAAATCCATCGACCCCAACGCTGGTAAGGATCGCGGCGGCGCGGATTGCATCCTGCCCAAACACGCGGCGGAAAATGTCATCCTTTGCCGCTTGATCCATTCCTTCCATCGCGCGAGTCAACACGCCAATGATTTCCACCATTGGGCGCATCGATCCATCGGCGTTTCTAAAACTGTTAACCGATAGGCCCAGTTGGTTGAGCGCGCCAACCGCTTCGTCAGCCGGCGCCATCAACCGCATCAACATGGTTTTGATGCTGGTTCCCGCATCGGAACCCTTTACGCCATTGTTGGCGAGGATCGCGAGCGCGGTGGATAGGTCGCCTATCGATTGGTTCGCGAGCGCGGCCACCGCCGAACTCATCGCGAACGATTCCGCCATTTGCTCAATCGAAGTGCTGCTAGCGTCAGCCGCGGCGCTGATCGTGTTCGCGGCGACGGCGGCAGATACGCCGAAAACGTTCATCGCGTCCGACATAACGACGGCCGCCTTGGCAACGTCCATTTGCCCGACCTTGGCAAACTGAATCGCTGCCTCCCCGGCGCCGCCTAGAACCGCGTCAAGGCTCATACCGGCCTTAAGCAGTTCCAACATTCCTTGCGCGGCTTCGGCGGGGCCGACCGATAGGGCCGCGCTCATTTGCATGGACGCGGAGCGCACGGCATCCAACTGGCCGGCGGTTGCCCCCGTCGAGGCTTGCACCGCCAGCATCGTATCTTGGAACCTTGCCGCGGCAGCCACGCCGGCCACGAATGGGGCGGCGAGCGCCAGCCCGGCGCCCGTGATACCGGCGCCAACGTTCGACAGTTCGCGGCCTAGGCCGGCGATCCGCTTATTTACGCGATTGAGCGCGGCGAAAAACTTCGCCGGGTCTGCGCCAATCTCAACATAGACTTGCCCCTGCCTAACGCGACCGGCGCCCATTGGTAAACCTCTAGACGAACTTTTGCCAATCTGGGCCGAACAAGCGTTTTAAATCTTCGGGGCTGGCCTGTTTTGGTGCGGGCTTTTTGGCGAACGGGTGAAACTTACTTGGCTCCGCGGCGGGTTTGTTGCTAGGTCGATTTGCGTTGTAGAGCATCGATAGCAGATTGGCGGTATGCCACCAATCGGCATCTAGACGGGCATCGCGGGCTGCGGCGAGTTGGCGGAAAGTCCATTCGCCGGGGTGGACTCCGATGATTCCGGCGGCTTCCCAAATGGCATCCCAGACGGTGCGCCCGTCAGGCTTTCGGCCGTGGCTCCCGCCATCTGCGCCTCCGCGCGATCCAGCATTTCCGCGCTGACGCTTTCCATCTTGGCGCTGATTAGCCGAACCATTCTGCGGAGGCGCTGCGGGAAAAAATCCGCCAACTCCGATTCCAGCCCGGCGCGTGCCGTATCAAGCGAGTCGCCACGAAGCCCTTCCAAAAACTGCTCTTTCGTCAATCCCTTTTCTTCGACCTGCGCGGAAAGGATTGCGTAAAGAACCTCACCGACCGTCACGAACTGACTGCGGAGAATCTGAAACGTCTGCCCGATCGCCGTAACGTCTGCGATGTCAAACGGCACAGACTTGCGAACCGTTGCCGGCTTGCCGTCATCGTCGCCGTCTGCCGTCGCAACCTCGACGCGCACCATATCGCGAACGCGCATGGCGGCGGCCACAGTCAACGCCAGCCGCCACGGGCGGCCCTCATCGTCGCGGAACTCAATCACGCAAAAACCTCCGGGGGATATCTACCGCAGCCCCTGCCGCGTCAGTTTTGCTTCAACCGTGAAGGTTGCCACCCCGTCGAGTGGATCGGTTTCGGAAATGCCAGTTACCACCGCATTGAATGACCAACCGCCAGACCCGCCGCTAACGCTGATTAGCGCGCCGTTTTGTAGGTTCGCCCAAATGCTGCTAGCGGAAGCGTTGTCGTTAAACTCAACCGCTACGGTAGTGTCATAGCCTACGGAGTAGACCGGAAAATCTCTTGACCCGTATGGGTCTATATCAATCGTTTTTGCGGTGCTGGTGAAAGATACGTTCCTCGCGCCGGTGACAGTGCCGCCAACGCTAATGGAACAATCTTTCCCCAGCGTGATTGCCACCGATCAAAACTCCATCGCGGTTACGGTGTAGGTAATCGCGTTGTCGATCGAAACGTTTTCCGTAACGCTCATAACGCTGAAACTGCCAGCCGTGCCGGCAGCCTCCAGCGAAGTGATAAGCCCGCTAACGTCGTGCGTTTCGATTTCCCAAGTCTTTTTATTGAAACCGGCCTTGAAAGCCTTGCGGCCGGGGCTGCCGGAACCGCCACCAATATTGCCACGATTCGAAATGTCGATCGTATCGCATTCTTGCGTAAACGAAGCGCTAATAATGCCAGACCCGCCAAACGGTGGCGCGTCGCTCTGATCCTTGCCAAGTGTGATAGCCATTTGGTTGCCTTGTGGTTTTAGTTAAGCGCTGCGGGAGCCGGATACGGTAAACGTCGAAATGCCGTCAAGCGGATCGCTCCGCGTGATGCCGGTCACAACGTAGGTCGCGTTTCCTGTTTGCGTTCCAGTGACGGTAAAAGTTGCGCCAATGGTCGCGCCGGGGGTATCGACGCATTCCACTTCGATCGTCTGCTCGATAAGCGCCTTGCGGAACTTGCGCGAAGTGTCCCCGAACTTCGTTACGTCTACCTCGCTGGCAGAACTTGAAACGGTTGCGGATCGCGCGTTGTTAATGCCGGTAAGGGTTGCGTCCTTACCCAGCGTAACGTTAAAAGTTGGCATTATGTAGGTTCTCCAGTGCCTACGTTTACCGTATCAGCCGGCGCGAAACCCATACCCGTCTATGGCTAGCCGGGGCCGCGGATCGTGTCGCGGAATGCTTCGGGAATCTTGCGGAGCGCGGTCGCCACCGAAGCCGAACCCATAAACGGGCGGGCGGGGTAGCGGGCCGATTTCGTCATCGACGTTCGTTCCCAGTTGCGGGAGCCGCGGAAGCCCTTGTGCGTCCACAAGAGCGCCCCTAGAGCCTGCCGGCCGTTAGCCCCGCGGGCTATGCCGCGGCCCTTCGCCCGCCGCTGGTACGCGATGCGGGCGGCCCCTACGTTGATTCGGTACGCGGTCAGCCTCAACACCCCGCCGAACTCATGCAACTGGTTTAACCACGCGGCTTTTTCGGGGCCGATGATTACGGAGCCGCGGGAAAAATCGTAGTAGTGGCGAATGTCGCGGTAGAGAAACCGTTTCGGCTGCCACGATTTGACGGGCTGCCCCGGCGCCCGCGGCTTGCCGCTGCCGTATGGCGTGATATCGCGGTAAAGCCCGCCGACAAACTCCACCGGCCGCCCCTCGCGGCTAGTCTTAACCCACTTTTTCGTTTTCTTTGGCGCCCGCTGGCCGATGCCGCGCTTCGCGGCCGAATGAACTTGGAAGCCGGCTTTATCCAACGCGCGAAAGCGGGCCTCGCCCAAAGTTTTGCGAACCTTTGGAACGTCAAAGAAACCTTTTCGCACGTTGAACTGGAATCGGAACCGCGCGACGGTTTCGGCGGATACCGGCCGTTTCCCCATTCAGCACCCCCGGCCGTCTAGGCATCGACCACGTTGACGCGGTAAGTCGCGCTAATGACCGCGCGCCATACGTTTCTCTCGTTTAGCGCATCATCCGGGTTGATTTCGATTCCCAGCGAAACCGGCGACGTTACCCCGCCGGCC
>JBIPLL010000408.1:0-3314 GCA_044368425.1 Beijerinckiaceae bacterium | reverse complement strand
CGATCATCCGGTCGCGTGGTGTCAGGTTGCGGTTCGTCATGGTGGCTCCCGTTCCTTGCGGCTACCCGGCCAGAAGATCCTCGAGTCGCCGCCAGCGATGGACCAGGCGCGGACCCTTGCTCTCATAGCTGAAGACGTTGCCGCCGCCAGCCGGCTGGTCATGCATCCGGGAAATGGGTTCCCGCGCCACATGCAGCATCAGCAGCGTACCGACCGCCCCGTGGCCGACAACGCAGACGCGCCCCGCAGGTGCCGGACTCAGGGCCAGGACACGGGCCATGGCACGGGCCATGCCCGTCACGATCCGCGCTTGCGCGTCGACCGCACGCTCCCAGCCGCGCACGCTCTCCTGCGGGCGGCCAAAGAAGGCGTCGGCCGTGGCCTCGAATTCCGGCGGTGGCAGGAAGCCCGTGGCACTGCGATCATTCTCGCCGAGGCCGGCATGAATCTCCACGTCGCATCCCGTCTTGTCGGCCAAGATTCGGGCCGTCGTCACGGCCTTGCGCTCGTCGGAGGAAATGATGCGGGTCAGCCCCTGCGCCCACGGGCTTGAGGCCAGCAGCCTGGCGCGGTCCAGCCCGGTCTGCGACAGATCCCAGTCGGGCACCGGGACATCGGGTGCGATATCGACCTGCGGATGCGACAGGTAATGGATCAGCACGGCCGCCGGTAGGTCCAGACCCGCGCGGGCGGCAGGTTCAGCCAGATCCGCTTGGAGCCATGGGCGAGCGCGCCGGCCGCTGTCGGCGGTATCGGAGCCACGACGCCATAGGTGAACTGCACGAAGGGAGCGCCGGGTTCCATCAGCTTCAGCGCATCGTGGAACAGGTTGAGCCGGACGGGCAGGGGCCGCGTCAGCAGCGGCAGGCTGGACACGACTGCCGCAGCCGGATGGTCAAGGACGCCCCGCAGCGTATGGGCAAGCCCATAGGCGTCGCCCTGCACGACCGTCGCAGTCGGAAAGCGCCGCTTCAGGAGGTGACAGAAATCGGGATTGTACTCGACAAGCACGAGCCGCTCGGGTGCCACGCCCCGCTTGATCAGCGCGTCGGTGACCGGTCCTGTGCCGGGACCGAGCTCGACCACCGGCCCCTTGCCATGGGGATCGACAGGCATCGCCATGGCCCGGGCCAGAAAGCGGCCCGACGGCATCACGGCACCCGTTTGCAGGGGGCGTTCGATCCACGAGCGCAGGAAGCGCGCCTCGTCGTCGAATCCGTCCCGTTTGCGCTGCAAGCCGCGCGGCCTGGGCTTCATCGCCCCATCACGTCTGAGTTGCTCGAACAAGAGACAGGCCTTGCCAACGCGGTCACGGGGGTAGGCTTAGCGCATGGGCGGGTGGGGTCAAGCGGCACGCACGCGGCCCGACCTGCCAATCCGACGTGCCAGCCCGGCGGCGTTCAGCTGGCACCCCCAAAGAAATCGCGCACCCGCGAAAAGAATCCAGTACTCTCGGGATGATTTTCCTTCGAACACTCGCGTCCGAACTCCTCGAGCAGCTCGCGTTGGCGCCGGGTGAGCTTTTGCGGCGTCTCGATTGCCACCTGAATATAAAGATCGCCGGTGTCATGCGAACGCAACACAGGCATGCCCTTGCCCTTCAGGCGAATCTGCTTGCCAGTCTGCGTACCCTCGGGCACGCGCACCTTGACCGAGCCTCCCCCGATCACCGGCACATCGAATTCCCCGCCCAGAGCGGCTGTGACGAAGGGCATCGGCACCCGGCAGAACAGGTCCGCCCCGTCGCGCTGGAAGATCGGATGCGGCTTCACCGACAGGAAGATGTAGAGATCGCCCGCAGGCCCTCCACGCAATCCCGCCTCTCCTTCGCCCGCGAGCCGGATGCGCGTGCCGTCCTCGACCCCTGAGGGAATATTGACCGACAATGTCCGTTCGCGCGTCACGCGCCCCGCCCCGCCGCAGGCCGCGCAGGGATCCTCGATCACCTCGCCGCGCCCTCCGCAGGTCGGGCAGGTGCGTTCGATCGAGAAGAAGCCCTGGCTGGCCCGTACCCGGCCCGCGCCGCCGCAGGTGCCGCAGGTCTTGGGCTTGGAGCCGCTCTTGGCGCCGGTGCCATTACAGGTCTCGCAGGCGAGCGAGGTCGGAATCTTGAGCGTCGAGGCCTTGCCCTCGAAGGCTTCCTCAAGCGTGATCTCGAGATTGTAGCGCAGGTCGGATCCGCGCTCGCGCCCGCCGGATCGCCCGCGCCCCCGTCCCATGAATTCGCCGAACAGGTCGTCGAACATGTCGGCCATGCTCGAGGCGAAGTCGGGCCCGAAGCCGGGGCCGCCCCCGCCGCCATTCTCGAAGGCGGCATGGCCAAAGCGGTCATAGGCCGCGCGGCGCTGCTGGTCGGAGAGCACCTGGTAGGCCTCGTTCAATTCCTTGAACTTGGCTTCCGCGGCCTTGTCACCCGGGTTCTTGTCCGGGTGGTGCTGCATGGCGAGCTTGCGAAAGGCCGATTTCAGCTCGGCCTCGCTCGCGCCCTTCGCCACGCCGAGCACTTCGTAGAAGTCGCGCTTCGACATCGGTCAATGGCCCCCCGAAACGGCCGGACGAATGAGTGCCTGACCCGTCATGGCCGGGTCAGGCCCGGCCATGATGTTCACCTGTCAGGGTACGCGCGGATCAAGCGCTCTTCTTCTTGCCGTCGTCGTCGTTCACCTCGCGGAAATCCGCGTCGATGACATCGTCCTTGGCACTGGTGCCCGGACCGGCCGCGCCGTCGTCGCCGCCGCCTTCGCCCGCCTGCTGGGCGGCATAGACCGCCTCGCCAATCTTCATCGACGCCTGCATCAGGTCCGTCGTGCGTGCCTTGATCACCTCGACATCCTCGCCGGCCACAGCCTGCTTGAGCGCCTCCATGGCGGCCTCGGCGGCAGCCTTGTCGGCGGCCGGGAGCTTGTCGCCATAATCGGTCATGGCCTTCTGCGTCGAATGGACCAGCGCCTCGGCCTGATTGCGGGCATCGACGAGCTCACGCCGCTTCTTGTCCTCGGAGGCATGCATCTCGGCTTCCTTGACCATCCGCTGGATGTCGGAATCCGACAGGCCGCCCGAGGCCTGGATGCGGATCTGGTGCTCCTTGCCCGTTGCCTTGTCCTTGGCCGTCACGTTGACGATGCCGTTGGCGTCGATGTCGAAGGTCACCTCGATCTGCGGCATGCCGCGCGGCGCGGGCGGGATGCCCACGAGATCGAACTGGCCGAGCAGCTTGTTGTCGGCCGCCATCTCGCGCTCGCCCTGGAAGACCCGGATCGTCACCGCGCCCTGGTTGTCCTCGGCGGTGGAGAAGACCTGGCTCTTCTTGGTCG
>JBIPLL010000731.1:0-3319 GCA_044368425.1 Beijerinckiaceae bacterium | reverse complement strand
CACAAAACCTCGCCGTTTTGCAGGAAGTCGGGTCTGAGACCGTGCCCGCCACGGCGATCGCGGCTCCAGTTCGTGGCATCAACCTCCCGTCCGACATTGTAAAATCAGGCGTCACTTACGACGAAGGTGCGTTTCTAGGTCTGCTTGAAAACGTAGGGCCTGACCTGAGCCATAATCTTGCGGAGAATGAACCTGACACGCGGAATGCGGCCGCCTCGGGGCCGATGCCGCTCTTCATCACTCCTGGCTTGGTTGATGTCGAGTCAGACGCAGCTTTGCGATCGGACATTTCCGACCCGATGGGAATTGCTGGTTCAGCCGCCAGATTGACCCGGCAATCGGAGCCTTGGTCCGCGCCGACGATCGCCTATGCGCCGGTCGCGCTCGACCCTTCGCCCGCAGAAGTTGAAGTCACGTTCGGGTCTGCTGGACAGTCGCGCGTGCAAAATCCGGCTGGGCCTGCTTCTGTAGGGGGACTTCCTACTGCCCTCGTTTTTGCCGAAGTTTCCAGAACGCAACACACCGGTTCGGAACGCAAAGGTGAAGTTCCGCCATTCCGCTCTGCGTTGAGTGTGCCGGACGTCGATCTTCTGCGTCCGGAAGATGCCGCCGTTTTGCTGGCACGCGCTGATGCTGATGTCTTCTCCGCAAAGAAGCCTTCTGATCCCGCGACCGGTGCGACCGCGCTCTTTGGCGAGGTAGTCATTGCGACCGATCTTGCGGCGACAGAGATCGCTCCATCCGGCAAGCCAGGGGAGATGGGCCTAGCCGCCGATGTCCGTGAGAGCATGCCGAACGTCGAGGCCTATCTGGGCGGTCCCGCGTCTGAGCGAGCAAGTATCGTTGCTGCAGTAGTGACTGCTTCATCGGCCCCGTTACCGGGCGGCGAATTGAATACTTCGCCCGCCACAACCGACGCCGCGTCTCACGTTATCCCGCTCCGGACACTGGTCGAACTGCTCAGCAGTCATTTCGCGCCTGATGAGTTGGAGCGGTTTCGGCAATCGCCTGCTATCGATACCGCCGTGCCTGTCAGTGCATTCGAGGATGCCGAGCTAGAGCTTGCCGTTGCTCATGCCGGTGATGCCGCGATGATGGGACTCGCTGGCATGCAGGCTGCTCCTGCAGTAGCGGGAGAAGGATCACGCAGCAGCGGCGGAAGTTCGGGCCTCACGCAGAGTCTTGTTGCCACTGCATCGGCGGGGTTCGACAGCAACCCCTTCCTTGGTAATTTCGATGACGCATCGGCTGCATCAATCCGGATGCAGCTGGTGCCGACCTTGTCTCGCTCAAGCGAGCGCAACACCTTCCGTCTGTCCGGGCGCGCAGAACACATCGAGTATCTCGGGCGCTACCAATCGCTCCAGAACTACGGTGCTGATCTTGCTACCTCGCATAAGGTAACGGAAAGACTCGAGATCGATACCGGCCTGCTGTTCAGCAGCAACGTGCTGGCGACCAATGTCGCCAACCCCTTCTTCGTCGATGACCTCTCACCTGGTGCGCCGCTTCCCCCGACAGGCAATGACATTACCATCCTTGGCCAAGGGCAGCGGCGCACGCAATTCGGGGCCGACGCCGGCTTGACCTATACGCTCAGTGAGCGCGACCAATTGCGCTGGACACTGACAGGCCGAGCTGATCGTTTCGATCAGGCCGGATTGACCGAATCCAATTTCCTCGCGCAGCAGGTCCAGTACTCGCGCCAACTGGATGAGGGGCTGTCGGTAGGCGCAGTTATCGATGCAAGCCTGATCGACTTCGTCGGCGCCACTGATGGCAAGGCGCGGACAGTCTCCCCGCAGCTTCAGGTGCGCGCAGCCCTAACGCCGCGCCTCGAGGTGAACGGAAGTGTGGGCCTCGCGATCACACGGCTCGAATTCGGCGGACTTGAAGAGACAACCACCGCATTTGCTGGAAACCTGTCGCTTTGTAACCGGGGTGAGCGAAGCAATTTCTGCATCACCGGATCGCGCCAGGTTCTGCCTGCCGCCATTGGCGGCGCTCTACTGCAGACCACGGCAGGTTTTTCCTATTCGCTCCGGGTGTCCGAGCGTGACACGCTGCAGTTGAGCGGCAACTATGCGACGGCCTCACAACCTGTAACGAATACCGTCGGACCGAGCGATTTCGAGAGCATCAATGGATTTGTGCGCTATGAGCGCCAACTCGACGAGCGCCTGCGCCTGTTTGTCATCACAGGATATCTGAACACGTCGGGCAACCTTCCGCTCGACGCCACTAACTTTCAGGCGTTGATCGGCATAACATCCAATCTGGGGCAAACCCGATGAAAGGCGACGAGTACGAGGACTCTGGGGCGCAGGGTGGCAATCTGCTCATGCACTTGCCCGCCATACTGCGCGAGCGCTACCTTCTGGTTGTCATCCCTGCGCTTCTGCTCTCGATTGCGGGTGTCGCCGCAGCCTTTATCTTGCCGACCGTCTACCGGTCCACCGCAACGCTGCTCGTCGAATCGCCGCAATTGCCGGAAGACGTGCTGGGAGATCAAGGCGTCGATATCGTCGATCAGCGGATCGCCAAGTTCCGTCAGCAGGTGCTCAGCCGCCCGCGGTTGATCGAGCTGATCCAGAAGCACCGTCTCTATACGGACGAGCGCTCGACCCGCTCATTGTCAGAGATCATCGAGGACATGCGGGATGCGACCAAGATCGAGCCGGTGTCCGCGGAGTTCCAGCGCGCCGCAGGCCGGTCGACCACCATCGCGTTTTCGCTGAGCTTCGACTACGAGACTGCGACTCTGGCACAGGCGGTGGCTCAGGACATGACCGAGCAAGTGCTTCTTCTCGACGCTACCAAAAGCTCCGAGCAAGCCGAAAGCACGGTCCAGTTTCTGACCGATCAGGCCGTTTCTCTGCAAAGTCAGATCGCTGATGCGGAGAGTCTCATCCAGCAGATCAAGGCCCAGAACGGCCTTGCCCTCTCCAATCCGGGCATGATGGCGATGGGGGGCGGCAATGGCGGTTTCGATGTCCAGATCATCGCGTTGCAGCGCGATAACGCGCTGCTTCAGGCACAGCGCGCTGCCCGGCAGACCGCGGCCGAGCGTGACCCGATCGTCGCTGCTGCGGAAGCGGATCTCGCCGCGGCGCAGGCACGCTATTCCGAAGGCCATCCGGATATTGCGATTGCCAAACGGCGCCTGCGGGAGGCCGAGCGACTTGCTGTCAGTAACCAGGCCAAGCTGCCACCGGATACTGTCGATCAGCAGATCGCTGCGAACAACGCACAGATCGAGGCCTTGCGGGCCATGAGAGCGCAGGAGCTTGGCAGACTCTCGTCGGCGCAAAGCGCGATG
>JBIPLL010000018.1:0-13574 GCA_044368425.1 Beijerinckiaceae bacterium | reverse complement strand
GCCGCTGTCAAGCCGGGATTGCACATGTGTGCAAACCGGTCTCACAGTGAGGGAATTCCCGGCGACCGAACAGTCCGGGCATCGATGCGCACGGCCATTCCGTCCGTCATAATCCCGACACACTTGGGCATCATAAGAGCAACGTGCCTCGTATCCCCGCCTTGCGGGTGATGCCGCCCCCGGCCTTCGTCCGACCACGGATGTACTGGCGAGTTGATAGTCGGGTGACGCAGCGAGAGACACATGGGGAGCCGCTTGAGGAGACTCAGGCGGCTTTTTCGTGTCCGCATGGCGGGCCTGTCGCGAGGCTCCTCACGGCGTCGTGAGCGCGAAAGGCGTTGAAGGAAACGACACAACGTCTAATTGAGCCTGCGCAGGCGCGCGGGTTCGATCCGCGAGAGCACTGCTCGCCTCCGGGAGGAAGTTGTGACAACCATCAATGATAAATCGCCCCTCGCTTTGAGCCGTCGCACGATCATGAGCACTGTCCCCGCCGCTGCTGCTGCCGCTCTTCTGACCCCGTCCCTGTCGCTTCCGGCAGCCGCACAGGCCGCCGCCCCGCGTCAGGCGCCGGGTTTTTACCGCTACAAGGTGGGCGATCTCGAGGTTGTGGCCGTCAATGACGGCGTCGCCCGCCGCCCGCTCGACGGCTTCATCCGCAATGCGGAACTGGGCGACGTCCAGAAGGTGCTGTCGGACAGCTTCATGCCGACGGATTCGCTGACGATCCCCTTCACGACTCTCGTCGTGAACAATGGCGGCAACCTCACGATCATCGACACCGGCAACGGGGATTCGGGTGCGCCGACCTCCGGCACCTGGATGGCGAATTTCCGTGCGGCGGGTTTCGATCCCGCCCAGGTCCGCGCCGTCGTGGTCAGCCATTTCCATGGCGACCACATCAACGGCTTCCGCCTCAAGGATGGCAGCGCCGTGTTTCCGAATGCCAGCGTGCACGTGCCTGCCCCCGAATGGGCCTTCTGGATGGATGACGGCCGCATGAACAGCGCGCCCGACGCCATGAAGGGCGCGTTCCAGAACGTGCGGCGTGTCTTCGCGCCCGTCGCCAAGGATGTCGTGCAGTTCGAGCCGGGCAAGGACGTGGCGCCGGGCATCGCCTCGATCGCGGCCTTCGGCCACACGCCGGGCCATTGCGCCTTCATGATCTCGTCTGGCAACGGCAAGCTACTGGCCCTGTCAGACACGACCAATCATCCGGCGCTTTTCGTGCGCAATCCGGACTGGTCGGCGGTGTTCGACATGGATGCCGACGCCGCGCGCGCCACGCGCCGCCGCATGCTCGACATGGCCGCCTCGGAGCGGGCACAGGTCGCTTTCTACCATGCCCCCTTCCCGGCGACGGGCCATATCGCAAAGGACGGCAACGGGTTCCGCTTCGTGCCTCTGAACTGGACGCCCGTCATCTGACGATCACACCCAGCAACGGCATGGATCACGGACGCCGACTGGGCTAGACGGAAGGGCGGAGCGCCATGGCGCCCGCCCTTTTTCATGAGGCGGATGCCTCCGGCAGGCAGGGACCGCATTCATGTCGCAGGATCTGACGCGCATCGCCTTCGTCGCCAGCCAGGCGCCGGAAGCCCGCCAGGCGGCGCGGCTCCTGTCAAAGCGCTATGGCGAGACGTCGCCCGACGACGCAGACGTCATCGTGGCTATGGGCGGCGACGGCCTGATGCTGCAGACGCTGCATCGCTTCATGGGAACGTCGAAGCCGATCTACGGCATGAATCGCGGCTCGGTCGGCTTTCTCATGAACGAGTATCGCGTCGACGACCTGCCCCAGCGCCTTGCCCAGTCGCGGCGCAGCGTTGTCCATCCCCTGATGATGACGGCGGTCGATACGCGCGGCGAAACCCATTCCTCGCGCGCGATCAACGAGGTGTCGCTGCTGCGGCAATCCTATCAGGCAGCCAAGCTCAAACTGTCGGTGGACGGGCAGGAACGCCTCAGCGAGCTGATCGCCGATGGCGTGCTCGTGGCGACGCCCGCAGGCTCCACCGCCTATAATCTCTCCGCCAACGGCCCGATCCTCCCGCTTGACGCGCCGCTCCTGGCCCTCACGCCAATCTCTCCGTTCCGGCCCCGGCGCTGGCGCGGCGCCCTTCTGCCGGATAGCGTGCGCCTGAGCATTGAGGTGCTCGAAGCACGCAAGCGACCGGTCAACGCCGTGGCCGACCATGCCGAGGTGAAGAACGTCACCCGGGTCGATGTCGCGATGGATCGCAGCATCGATCTTGTGCTGCTGCACGACCCCGGCCACAGCCTCGACGAGCGCATCCTGCGCGAGCAGTTCGGCCCCTGAAACCTCACACGGTTCGGTTGCAAAGTTTCGCACCATTAAACTATCGGTAGCATAAACCCGATACTAAGAACCCACGCGCTCGTACGCTCTGGGTTTCCTGCCGTGAAAGTCGACTTTTCCCGACTGCGTTTTCTGGTCGTCGACGACAACAACTACATGCGGAAGATCATCCGCGCGTTGTTGCACGGCTTTGGCGTTCGCGATGTCTTCGAGGCGGAGGACGGCGCGTCGGGCCTCGAATCCTTCATGGCGAATTCGCCCGACATCATCATCACCGACTGGGAAATGCCGATCCTCGACGGGCTCGAGATGCTGCGCATGGTCCGCCAGCCGGAAACCAGCGGCAATCCGTTCGTTCCAGTCATCATGATCACGGGCCATGCCGAGAAACGGCGCGTGATCGAGGCTCGCGACACCGGCGTGACCGAGTTCCTGGTCAAGCCGATTTCGACCAAGGCGCTCTACCAGCGCATCATCGGCGTGGTTTCGCAGCCCAAGCCATTCGTCCGCGCCGGCAACTATTTCGGCCCCGACAGGCGCCGCCTGAACGGCGCGGACTTTGATGGCGAGGACCGGCGCAAGTCCGAAGCCAATCTCATCGACAACAACTCGCTGCACCAGAAGGCGATGAACTCATGAAAAAGACTGAGGTCATGCCGGCTGTGTCTGGCATCGCGGTTGCGCAACCCCTCGACGATCGACTGCGCAAGGCGATGGTGCCGGGCCGACAGGGAGCCGAGGAAGAAGCCAAGGCGCTCGCCAAGGCCGAGGCAGCCATGGCCGGACTTTCGCAGGACTTCGAAGCCTGGATGCAGGAGGAGTGCAAGCGGCTGAATCTCGCTTACCTCGCGTGGCGCAGGGACATGACCAACAAGCGGTCGCGCGATGTCCTGTTCAGGGCCGCGCATGACATTGCCGGCCAATCGCAGACCTTCGGCTTTCCTCATGCCGGGCGCATCGGGGACGGGCTGCGGCGCGTGCTCGAAAGCGTTTCCGAACCTTCCATCACCGCAGTCGCCGCACATGTCGATGCGATCACGGCGATCGTGCGACAGGGCAAGGACGATCATGACCATCCGCTGGCCCGGATGCTGGTGCAGGAACTTGACCGCCTCGGTCGTCACGTCATCGAGGAAGAGCAGAAGCGAATTGCGAGCCTGCCGCCTCCGGAAGCTGAGGTCGATCTGGCGCTTGCAAACTCCGCCGGGGCTTGAGCGGAGGCTCAGGCGATCATCTTGACCGTCTGCTGCGGCGCGACAGCGGCAAACCCAACGTGCTGCGGCTCGGGGGGCGGCAGGAGCACGACATCCGGGTCGATCTCAAGCAGCGTCTGCAAGGCGGCCTGATCGGCGAGATCGGACGCAGCGACACGGGCACTTTCGCGTGACGCTTCCGCGAGGAAGCGGTTCAGAAGGGCCTGCAGCGCCCCGACATCGGCAACCGGCAAGTCCTCGCAGGCCTCGACCACAGCCTCGACAAGCGGCGCAATCAGTTGCGGGCGGGCGGCGGGCGGGCGCTTGCCCGTCGATTGCAGGGCGGCGATCGCCGCATGGAAGGCTGGCGCCAGCGAGGCTGGCAGGCCCGCATTGCGGTAGAGCGCGGAGAACCCCGAGAGCCGGCGGTCGGCCATGAGCCCGGCGACCCGCGAGCGCGGAAGCCCGGACAGATCCGACAGGACGGCCTCGACGAAGCCGGTCGCGCCGGACAGCAGGGCGCGCAGCACGAGGACGGGGGTGAGCTGGTCGGTCTCGCGCAGATGGTCGATCAGGTCGTCGAGCGCGGCCCCCTCGCTCAAGGCGAGTGCCAGCGTCGCGCGCTCCTGCGCTTCACGCGTCACGCGCTCACCACGAAGGGTGCCAAGCCAGCCCGCCCCCTGGGTAAACGCGCTGAGCGCACGCGCCAGCGCGACGGTCAGCTGCTGGCGAACTGCGATCGGCAGATCCGGGCGCCCGGCAATGGCGTCGCGCAGCCGGGCATCGGCGCCGTGACGGTCGAGCATGACCATGAAGTCTTCGCTCTGCAGCGGCGCACCATGGTTGTCTGCGAGCGCGATCAGGGCGTCCAGGCTCCCCTGCCCCGCAAGGCACCGCGCGACAATGGCCGACAGGCCCGGTCGGATGGCGACCGCCGTCTGCACGAGATCGTCGCCATGCCGCACCGCCTCCATGAGGTCGGCATCGGTGAGGACCGGAGACCGGGCCAGCATGACGGCCGCGATGTCGCTCTGGTCATGGGCAAGGCTGACGGCGATGGCGCGCGGTGTCTCGAATGCACTGCCCATCGCCTCCGCAATGGCTCGGCGCACGACAGGCGCCGGATCGTCGAGCAGCGAGATGAGCGCGGTGCGCGCTTCGTTGCGCTCGTCGAGCGTCAGGTCGGCCTGCAAATAGGCACGAGCCAGGTGGCCGGCGCCATGCGCGCGGTCGGTGGCGGAGGCCATGCGGGCCCAGAGCAGAAATCGCCGGATGATCATGATGAACGCCAGACCATGAATTGGCTGAGATCAAGGGGAGCCGGCCGCGCGCGCTTCGGCTTTGGCGTGGCTCCAGCCGCCGCCGAAGTGACCGGCGCAGCCGGGTTGTCGGGCTGAATCTCGGGCCTTGTGGCCCGGGCGGCTGCCCTGGAAACAGCGACTGCCGCAATGGACTCGACCGGGGCGGCAGCGGCCCCTGTTTCGGAGGCCGCATCGGAGCGCGGGAAGAACGGCGTCACCGATGCGGTTGCCACTCTCCCGCCCTCGGCCTGACGCGCCGTCCAGAGCTTCGCGACCGCATCGGAAACAGGCCCCCGCCGCCCCTCGGTGCGGAACAGCCCGAACATGGCCGGCTCGTTGCTGCGGGCGACATAGCCGAGCGCAGCCGGCTGGCTTGCCGGCCCCGCCATTCCGGAAAGCGGCGCACTCTCATGCGCGGAGACGAGCAGCGCATAGACTTCGCCAAGTCCGCGCGCCCGGCCGCTCTTGTCGTAGAAGATCGGGCGATTGGCCGCAGCCGCATCCGGAAAGACATCCGCAGCCGGAGCCGTCGGCTTCGTCGTGGCGCCCTTGACGAGGTCGCTGGCGCCGCGCGCACCCAGCACATGCGCTGCATAAAGCTCGCCAGCGGACGGCTCGCGTCCAAGCGCGCCCGTCAGGCTCTCGCGATTGCGCTGCGTCAGGCTGCCGGCCATCACGGCGGCCACCTGCGGATCACGGCGAAGATCGAGAATCTCGCGCTTCAGCGCCGGATCGGCAACGGTCAACCGCCCGTCGCGCCCCGGGACGATGGCCTGGGAGTGGGAATCGAGCCCGGCTTTCGCTCCGTCGCTCTGCACCATCGACAGCCAGGTCTGCTCGATGAACTGGAACAGCCCGGTGGCGGAGGATGTGCGTGCCTTTGCGGCCGGATCGAGCGAGGATTCGCGTTGCGCCGTGCGCAGGAGATAATCGAAATCGGTGCTGGTCCGTTGCGCACCCGTGCGGATGGCATCGACGACCGGACGGGTCGACGGCATCTCGCGCTCGGGCAGCGTGGTGAACCAGAACATGAACCGACCATTGAAATGAAGGGGTGGCGCAGCGTCCGCCCGATGCCGCACAATGGCCCGGTTATGGTAAATGAAGCCCTAAGCAATGGGCGCGCGACAATCGGACAGGGAGGGGCAAGCATGGACATCGCAAGCGAAGCGGCAATAGCGCGTCATCAGCGGGGCGGGATCTATTTCGACGACTTCCGCGAAGGCCAGACCTTCGAACATCGCCTCACCCGCACGGTGACGCAGATGGACAACATGCTCTTCTCGAACATGACCCTGAACCCGCAGCCCCTGCATATCGACGCGCATTTCTGCGCGAACGAAACCGAATGGGGCCGCCCGCTGATGAACTCGCTGTTCACCCTGGGCCTGATGATCGGGATCTCCGTCAATGACACGACCGTGGGGACCACGATCGCCAATCTCGGCATGACGGATGTGCGTTTCCCCGCCCCCCTCTTCGAGGGAGACACCGTGCACTGCACGACGCAGGTGATGGGCTGCCGGGAATCGAAGTCCCGACCCGATGCCGGGATCGTGGAATTCTGGCACCGCACCTTCAAGCAGGACGGCACGCTGGTCGCCGAATGCCGGCGCCAGGCCTTCATGCGCAAGCGGCCGGTGGCCTGATGCGCTCGCTGCTGTTCGTCCCCGGCGACTCACCCGCCAAGATCGAGAAGGCGATGGGCAGCGGCGCAGACGTGCTGATCCTCGACCTGGAGGATTCGGTCGCGCCCGCCGGCAAGGCCGCCGCACGCGACTGCGTACGCGAGGCGCTTGTTGCCGCACGCGGCCGGACCGGCGTGCCCCGGCTGATGGTGCGCATCAATGCGCTCGACACGGGCCTGACCGACGCCGACCTCGACGGCGTGATGGCGGGCGCGCCCTACGCGATCATGCTGCCGAAGGCGACCGGTGGCCCCGACGTCTCGCATCTGGCCGCCAAGCTCGCGGTTCGGGAGGCCGAGCTCGACTTGGCCGATGGCGGCACCCGCATTCTGCCGATCTGCACCGAGACGGCGAAATCGATCTTCGGGCTGGGCACCTATGGCCGCTGCTCGCATCGGCTCGTCGCCATGACATGGGGTGCGGAGGATCTCTCGGCCGATATCGGCGCCGAGCGAAACCGCCTGGCGGACGGGCTTCATGCAGAGCCCTTCCGGCTCGCCCGCAATCTGTTGCTGATGGGCGCGGCCGCCGCGCAGGTCGATGCCATCGACACCGTGTTCACGGGATTTCGCGACATGGAGGGCCTGACCCGCGAATGCGCGCAGGCCCGCGCCGATGGCTTCACCGGCAAGATGGCGATCCACCCGGCGCAGGTGCCCGTCATCAATGCAGCCTTCACCCCGAACGAGGCTGTGATCGAGCGTGCACGCGCCATCGTCGCCGCCTTCGCGGCCGACCCGCAGACCGGCGTCATCGGCCTTGATGGCGAGATGATCGACCGCCCGCACCTGATGCGCGCGCAGAGGCTTCTGGCGAGGATCGGCGAGGCCTGAAACCGCGATCAGCGCACCGGAACCGTCACGCCGGGGCAGACGCGCCAGCCCGCAGTGGCGCAGAGCTGGGCGCGATTGGCCTGAGTGAGGTGGTGCAGGATCCAGAATCCGGCGAGCACGAGCACGAGGCAGGCGATCCCGGCGAGGAGATTGACCGTCGTCCGGTGCTCCCGCTCGTCCCGCCCGCCCCGCATGTCAGGCGCCCTTGGGCCTGTTGATCGAGAAGCGAGTCTCCGGGGTGCCGACGAAATAGTCCATGTAGCCCGCCCGCCCGATGGGCCGCATGGCAGCCGTGTCGACGCGGCCATTCACGAGGAAACGGTCGTCGATATAGACGCCCACGACCTGCCCGATCACGAGGTGGTAATTCGGGGCATCGGCGCCGATCCCGATCAGGGGCACGGTCTGGATATACCGACATTCGAGAGCAACCGGGCTAGCCGCCACGCGCGGCGGCCTGACGAAGCGCGACGGGGCTGCCTCCAGCCCCGCATGGACCATCTCGTTCTGTCCGCGCGGCAGCGGTGCCGACGTGAGGTTCATCTGCTCGCGCAGGTCATAGGTGGCGAGGCTGCACACGAATTCCCCCGTCTCCTCGACGAAGGTCATCGCATCCTTCCGCCCCTGGGAGGAAAACGCCACCATATGCGGATTGTCCGAGATGGCGTTGAAGAACGAGTAGGGGGAGAGATTGATCTCCCCCGCCGCGCTCATCGCGGTGATCCATCCGATCGGCCTCGGCGCAACCAGCGCCTTGAACGGATCGTGCGGGAGGCCATGGTCGTTGCGCAGCGCGTCGTAATGCATGGCGGCCTCAGGCGGTCAGGTGTGTGACGATATCGGCGAGGTTGGGCCGGGGCCGGTCGGTCGGCGTCTCGGCCTTCGTCCCGACATGGATGTAGCCCGCGATCTTCTCGTGCGGCTCGAGACCCAGAAGATCGAGGAAGCGCCGGTCATAGCCGATCCATTCCGTGACCCAGGTCGTGCCGAAGCCCATCGCAACGGCCGCCACCGTCAGGTTCATGCAGACGGCACCGGCCGACAGGACCTGCTCCCATTCCGGGATCTTCGGGTGGGGCTGCGCCCGCGAGACGACCGCGATCACCATCGGCGCGCGCGCCAGACGGTTGCGCTCGATCTCGACGCGTTTCGCATCGAGGGCCGGGTCGTCGCTGCGCGCGATGCGGGCGATCTCCTCCCCCAGCCGCTGCCGTGCTGCGCCCTCGATCACGATGAAGCGCCAGGGCATGAGCTTGCCGTGGTCGGGCACGCGGGCCGCGAGCGTCAGCAGCGCACGCAGCTGGTCGGCATCGGGGCCGGGCGCAACGAGCTGGTGCGGAGGCATCGAACGGCGGGTCGCGAGAATGTCGAGCATCGGGGTCACGCAGGGCTCCGGTCTTCTGAAGGCCACGAAAGAGGCTTCGCCTGATTTAGCCTGACGCGCGCCGGTTGCAAACGCGACCGATGCATATCGGGCGACGCAGCCTGCCGGCAGCACGATGGACGATCGCACGTTATCAGATGCCGTTCAGCCCATGTTCAGCGATCATGCGCACACTTTTGACAATCGCGTGCCATCTGCGCCAAAGGCGGCGCTTGCGCAGGATAGTCGATCCCCGACGTCAGAAGGCCCCGCGCATATCCATGCCCACCTCCCCCACGCATCCACCGGCCATCGCGCCGGACAACTGGACCTCGCGCCAGTTCGCCATGGCGTGCGGCTGCGTCCTGCTGGCCTGGCTTGCGGCAGCCCTGCGCTGGCCACTCGCCGACATGGTGGTGCCGTGGGACTCGAAGAACCATTTCTATCCGATGCTGCGCAATCTGGGCGCGGCTCTGGCCAACGGCGAATGGCCGCTCTGGAATCCCTTCCATTTCAGCGGTCATCCCACGGTCGCCGATCCGCAATCGCTGCTCTTCAACCCGACAATGCTGCTGGTGGCCTGGCTCGCCCCCGACCTGTCGATGCAGGGCTTCGACCTCGTCGTGTTCGCGCATCTTCTGGTCGCCGGACTTGCGACGCTCGGCCTGTTCGCGCGGCGGGGATGGGCGTGGCAGGGAGCCGTTCTCGCCGCCCTCGTCATCATGCTGGGCGGCTCTGCGGCCGGGCGACTGCAGCATACGGGCATGATCCTCAGCTATAGCCTGTTTCCGCTTGCATGGCTGCTGCTGGAACTGATGCTGGCGCGCCGCTCGATCCTGTTGGCGGTCCTTTTCGGCATCGTCGCAGCCGCCATGGCCGTCGGGCGCGATCAGGTCGCCTTCCTGTGCTGTCTCACACTCATCGGCCTTGCCGCAGCCGATCTTCTCGGCGCTCCGCAACGATGGGAGCGCGTGAAGAGCCGGCTGCCTGTGCTTCTGGTCGCAGGAGCGACCGGCGCAGCGCTGCTTGCCATCCCCGCTCTGCTGACGCTGCAATTGCTGTCGGGGTCCAGCCGGCCGCAGATCGGCTATGGCGTGGCCGTGATGGGCTCGCTGCCACCGCAGAGCCTCGCAACCTTGCTGATGCCGGACATCTTCGGCTCGTTGCGCTGGACCTATGATTATTGGGGCCCGTCCGCCAACAATCTGCCCGAGGGCACCTGGACCGACCGGTCCATCCAGTATGTCTATGCCGGGATCGTGCCTGCCGGCATCGTGCTTGCCCTCGGCTTCATTGGCGGCCGGCTGGCCGAGCGCGCCATCCGCCCGGTTGTCGTCATCGGCATCGCAGCCACGATCTATGCGCTGGGTCATTACACGCCGTTCTTCGAATGGGCCTTCGACCTCGTGCCCGGCGTCGCGCTCTATCGCAGGCCCGCCGACGCGACATTTCTCATGAACATCGCGCTCGGCCTGGCCGCTGGCTATCTGCTGCACGGCTTCATCACGCGCGGACTTCCCGAACGTGCATCGCGCGACGGCGACATGATCGGCCCCGCCATGGTGGCTCTCGCCATTGTCGGCGGCGCGCTCGCGGTCGCCACCGGGCTCCATTTTGGCTTGCGCGCGGGACAAGGACCACTCGCGGCGCGCGAGATCGCCCGGGCCGCCCTGGCGGTGGCAGCCCTGATGGCCCTGCTCTGGACCGGCGACCGGCATCCGCACCTGCGCCCGGCCCTGGCGCTTCTCCTGGTCGGGCTCGGCGCCGCCGATCTCGTGAGCCGCAATGCCGGCGCCTCGCTCAATGCAGAGCCCGCAAACCGCTATGCCGTCTTCGAGCAATTACCGCCGGATCAGCTGCGCGGCCTGCGCAGGCTCAGGTCCGAACTGGCGGAGCGCCATGGGCGCGGCGAGCGCCCGCGCGTGGAGATCCTGGGCCTCGATGGCGCCTGGCAGAATGCGGCGATGGTGCTCGGCATCGAGGATACGCTCGGCTACAACCCGCTGCGGCTGTCGGACTACGAGCGCACGGTCGGCCCCGGAGAGAACGCCGCCGAGATCACGCTGCGCCAGTTCCCGCGGACATTCCGGGGATATGGCGGGCGCATGGCCTCGCTGCTTGGCCTCGAATATCTGGTCATCGACCGGCCGATCGAGAAGCTGCCGCGCCATTTCCCGCGCTTCGAATCTCCCACGCTGATCCATGGCGAGGGGCGCATGTGGATCTATCGTCTTCAGATCGGCATGCCGCGCGCCTATTTCGCCACGCGTCTCGTCCCCGTTGATTGCGACCGCGCCATCCGGCGCGGCCAGATCCCGGCCTTCGAGGAGGATGGCGAAGCGCTGATCGCCACGACCAGCCTCCCGGACCTGCAGGGCGATTACGGGGCGAAGGATCAGATGACCCGCCCCGACGTTGCGGATGCGACCGTTCGCATCAGGGGCTATCGCCGCAATGCGGTCATCTTGACAGTGGAAACGGACAAGCCGGGCATTCTCGTGCTGCACGACCTGTTCTATCCCGGCTGGCAGGTCTACGTGGACGGCGAGCGCCGGCCGGTGCTACGCGTCAACCTGCTGTTCCGGGGCGTCGAACTCGAACCCGGTCGGCACCGCATCGAGTTCCGCTTTCGCCCGCTGACGATAGACAACCTCGTCGCGGCTGCCGGCGACATCCTGGAGCGCAGGGACAATGATCAGGAGGGCAGCAGGGCACCGTGACCGGGCAGGATACCGTGACCGGGCAGGATCCCCGACGGGCGCGGCGCGAGAATCGTGGCCTGCTCATGCCGGGCTGGTCCGCGCTGTCCTGACGGTTGCGCTTGCAGCAGCCCTCCCCGCCTACACCGCTCCCGCCCATGCGCAGGCCCAGTCGCCCTCCGCCGCTCCTCCCTTATCGATCCCGGCTGCGCCTTTTGCCCCCGCCGTAACGCCGACCGTGCCCGAATCAGGCGTGCAGCGCAGCACGCAGGCTCTGGTCAATCTCAGCGCTGTGTTTGCCGGCGAGACCAAGACCATTCCCGCCGGACTGGTCTGGCGCGTCCTGCGCGATGACGATCAGGGCCGCCCGCTGATCGTGCAGCGGTCAAACGCGCCCAACCCGGCGCTGAGCCTGCCCCCGGGCAGCTACATCGTGCACGCGACCTATGGCTTCGCCTCGGCCTCGAAGCGCATCACGCTGCGCGCGGGCGACAGCGCGAACGAGCGCCTCATCATCGGTGCAGGCGCGCTGCGCCTGAGCGCCGCCATCGGCGGCATACCCATCGCACCGGCCCGCGTCACGTTCTCGATCTTCGTGCCCATCGGCAACGACCTCGAGGGTCGGCTCGTCCAGGCCAATGTCCGGCCCGGAGACCTCGTGCGCGTACCGGAGGGCAACTACCACATCGTCTCGAATTACGGGGACACGAACGCCATCACGCGCACCGACCTGCGCGTCGATTCCGGCCGCGTCACCGACGCCACCATCGCCCATCGCGCCGCGACGGTGACGCTGAAACTCGTGACCACGCCCGGTGGCGAGGCCCTGGCCGGCACCGCCTTCAGCGTGCTCACCCCCGGCGGCGACGTGATTCGCGAGGCGATCGGAGCATTCCCTCAGGTTATTCTTGCGGAGGGCGACTATGTTGTGATCGCCCGTCAGGATAGCCGTGTCTATACACAGGAATTCCGTGTGGAGACTGGCCTCGACCGAGATATCGAGGTTGTGGCGCGCTGACCATAAAAAAGATGACTTTTATTCATATTAAATTCTACTATCATATTATTGAAGTATAACGTAATTTGAAACGTTATATTGATGATAATAGTTAATCATGAGATAAGGGGCATAATTGGGCACGCGAGGCCCGAAATGCACGATTTATTGGCTTGGGAGATATGCATGACGGTTGGAAGCGCTGAGCGTGCAAAGACGCACACCAAGAATAGCCAATCCTCATCCAGCGCAGCCAAGTTCAACCGGGAAGCGCAGAAACAGACGAGTCAGGCCCGCCAGCCTAACGAGAAGAGCAAACCTCAGCCCAAGACAGCTGAACTGAACAAGGCGCCGCCACCGCCTCCGGCTGCACAGACGCAATCGACGCCGGAATTGATGAGGAAGCCCCCGAATCTGCAGACCGGGCAGGCAGCGAACCGGACTTTGGGGCCGGAACAGTCCAACGCGACATCCGCAGGCAAGAAGGCGCCGGTCACTCCGTCCGGCGTGGTCGAAGCGGGGAAACTGCCGACGCTGCCAAAGGGCCAGCCCGTGGTTGTCCATGCACAACCCAAGGCAACCACGCTGCCTGAGCAGCCCGTGAAAAAGGCTCCTGTCGAGGCAAAGCCAGCTGTCGTCAAGTCGCCAGCCACAGAGGCGCAGCCCTCGCTTGTGACGACGAACATGCCAGAGCTGCCAAAGGGCCAGCCCGTGGTTGTCGATGCACAACCCAGGGCAACCACGCTGCCTGAGCAGCGCGTGCAAAGGGCTTCTGTCGAGACAAACCAGCCGGCAGCAAATACGGCCACGCCCCTTGCAAAGACACCGGATCAAAACAATACCGGGACGCCGACGTCGGTGATCCCGTCGCTGTCGTTCCCGGCTTTTGAAAACATCAGCCCATCGAAGCCAATTGAAACCCGGCCGGAGCAACTGTTTCCGCCATCCCGGCCATTCGGGGCCGTGAGTGGAACGACTTGGGTCCCGGGCTCCGATGCAACGACCGGAAGCCAGAGGAACGGGAAACCGGCCGGAACGCCGACGCCAACCGGCGATAACCCCTTGCCCGCCGTTGCCAAAGCCATATCGGACTCCATCATCGATGCAGGCCGCAACACATGGGACATTGCCGGTGGCCTCGGCAATGCAGCCTACAGCGCCGGTTCCGGGACGGTAT
>JBIPLL010000407.1:0-3323 GCA_044368425.1 Beijerinckiaceae bacterium | reverse complement strand
CTCCTCCATCCCGTAGGCCTGCATGACGCGTGCCGCGCCAACCGCCTCGACGGCGAAGGCGGAGGTTTCCGCGAGGCGGTCCTGGGCCACGCGCGAGCGCTCGCGCACCTTGCGCCCCGACAGGACCAGCGGGACCACGATGAAGGGAATGGCGCCGATGACGAGGCCCGACAGTTTCGGGCTTGTCACGATCATCATCACGAGCGCGCCGGCAAAGAGCATCAGATTGCGCAGGGCGATCGAGGCGCTGGCGCCGAAAGCCGACTTGACCAGCGTCGTGTCGGCGGTCAGGCGCGAGACGATCTCGCCGCTCTTGGTCCGGTCGAAAAAACTGACGTCGAGATTGGCCAGATGGCGGAAGACCGCGCTGCGCAGGTCGGCAACGATGCGGTCGCCCAGCGTGATGACGAAATAGAAGCGCAGCGAGCTTGCCAGCGCCAGCACGCCCACCACGAGGACGAGAACACCGAAATAGACGTCGATCAGCGCGTCGCCCGTCACGCCGCCGCCTTCCCCGCCAAAGCCGCCATCGATGACGCGCCGCACCGCGAGCGGCAGGGCAAGCGTCGCCATGGCCGCGACGACGAGCGACAGGAGCGCCGCGACGATGCGCCCGCGATAAGCCAGCGCGAATGGCAGCAAGGGCTTGAGCGAGGCGAAGTCCGGGCGGCGGCTGCGCGCGGGCGCGTCCGTCGCTGCCCCGCTGCTCCGGGCGGCTGTCGAGGTCGACGAGGCGCGGGTCGGCGCCGAACTGTCATTCATCTGGCATCCGTCCGCTTGTCAGGCCGTGTCCCGTGGGGTATAGGGCCGCTCTCACAATCTTGGCCGTCGGCTTGCGCGGCGCCCTGCATTGCGCCGGGCACCAACGGAACATGCCGGTTGTCGATCCCGATGGGCCCGACGAGGACTGCATCATGAAGCCTTCCATCCATCCCGATTACCACTTCATCGAAGTGGTCATGACCGACGGCACGAAATACGTCACCCGCTCCACCTTGGGCAAGGAGGGCGACACGCTGAATCTTGACATCGATCCGCGCACGCATCCCGCCTGGACCGGTGGCAACCAGCAGCTCATGGATCGTGGCGGCCGCCTGTCGCGCTTCTCGAAGATGTATGGCAGCTTCGGCGGCATTGCCTCGAGCAAGCGCTGACATGCGTTCGGGGTGCCCCTGATCCGGGGGCGCCTCGCAGCATGCGCGATCAGCCCAAAGGGGCCCTGACAGACGAAACCCGGCCATCGGCCGGGTTTTTTGCATTCGCGATGGCGCAAATGGCCGCATTCCGGCCGGGTGCGAACGGGGATGCCGTCGCACCGGCCCGGTCGGCGCTCAGGATCTGAAGGCGTGACGCAGCAGGTCGAGCTGGCCTGCCACCGGATTGTTGACGAGAGGCGAGGCGTCCTGTGCCTTGCCGGTCATGAGCGCGTCGAGATGGCGCACCCGCTCCTGAAGCCGGAGCGACATGGCCACGAGGTCGCGCAGCTTTTCCGGCAGGAGCGCGAAGGTCTCGGGCGCGCAGACCGTGTCGCTGGGGGTCAGGCGCACCTTGTGCTTTTCGGTGCGGGCCTGGTCGGTGGTGATCTCGCCTTCGGCAACGGCCCGATGGACAAGCAGCCATGAGGCGATCTGCATCAGGCGCGTCGTCAGGCGCATGCTCTCGGTTGCGTAGGCGAGCGCGGACAGGCGCGGCAGGGCGCGCGATTCCTCGCGCCCGTCGCCGTCCAGATAGACAGCGGCCTGCTCGACCAGCGACATGCCCTCGCGAAACAGGAGCCGGAACGCCTCGGAGCGCACGAAGCGCCTCGCGAAGGGGACGGCGTCGTCGTCGCCCGCCAGATCCATCAGGGCCGTCATCTGTGTCATGTCCGCATCTCCCGGTTGGCACCGACTGTCCCGTTGCAGGACGATGGGCTGCCATTGAACCGACAGGAGCAAATGTAGCGCCGGGCCGCCCGACTTGCGTCATTAAGCTTCCGTTAACGTTAACCCGGACGGTCTTCCGGCGCGAGCCGCAGGAGGCCGGACCCCGTTCGACTTTCGGATGATGAGGCGATGGCGCCCGCCGTGGCACCGGGCTCGCCGTCGCGTGCGACGCCGCCTTTGAGCAGCGGCACAGACATGCCCGGTCGCGAACGGGCAAAAAAAAGCCGCCCCTTCGGGACGGCTTTGTAAAGTCTAACAGGGAGGCGTCAAACAGAGTGGACAGGAGCCACTCGACATCCAGCGAACTGGATGTGCTGACTATCGCGTGTAAACCTTAAACGCGGGTTAACCCGGTGTGATGCAGTTCGCGATTCGCGATGCCGGCCTGCCGCTTCGCCTGCATCTTGCGCGGGCCTCAGGTCTTGAAGAAGCTGGCCGCCGCGTCCCGGGACCGCACCTTCGCGTCCCTGGTCTCCCGCAGACGCCGGATCTCGTCCTCAAGCCAGCCGACGCGCATGTCGAGGTCGGTGATCGAGAGCTGGCTCAGGTCCTGGCCCAGTTCATGAACCGGGCGTTTCTGGGGGCGGTCGTCGTCGGTGATCAGCGCCATTGTCTCGTCTCCGGTGGCCTATGTCTTCGTGCCGCAATCCGCCGGTCGTGCGGAACTGTGCGCGTATTGTGCCGGGCACCGGCGGGCGGGACAATCGGTGGGCGGCACTGGCCTGCCAATCTGTGTCGTTTCATGTCGGGACAGGTGTATTGGCGTTGCGTCTGCGGCGCGGCGCGCGTATAGGAACGCCGTTCCCGGCATCTGCGAGGCTTGCGAACGCTCCGAGGGTCTGACCTCCCCGGGCCGCGCGCGACCGCTTGCAAGCTGGCCGGACCAGGCTGTCCATTTTGGCGCCGGAGCAGGATCGACAGGAGGCACAAGCATGACCAATGGCCCATTGATGCCCAAGGCCACCGCCGTCTGGCTCGTGGAAAGCACCTCGCTGAGCTTCGAGCAGATCGCGGACTTCTGCAAGCTGCACCCCCTCGAGGTGAAGGGCATCGCCGATGGCGAGGTCGCGGCCGGCATCAAGGGACAGGATCCCGTGGCGCGTGGCGAGCTGACCCGTGCGGAAATCGACCGCGCGCAGGGCAATCCCTCCTACCGCATGAAGATGGCCGAGCCGAAGGTGCGGCTCCCCGATTTTGGCAAGAAGCGCAAGGGTCCGCGCTACACGCCCGTGTCGAAGCGGCAGGATCGGCCCGACGCCATCGCCTGGCTGGTGCGCTATCATCCGGAACTGACCGACGCGCAGGTCGGCAAGCTGATCGGCACCACCAAGCCGACCATCGCGTCGATCCGCAACCGCAGCCACTGGAACATGACCAATCTGAAGCCCACCGACCCGG
>JBIPLL010000750.1:0-3329 GCA_044368425.1 Beijerinckiaceae bacterium | reverse complement strand
GCCTGAAGAGGCTAAAGGCTAAAGGCTAAAGGCTAACGACTTAAGACTTAAGACTTAAGACTTAAGATTTAAGGCTTGAGGCGAAGCTCGAATCTGCACGACCGCGCATCGCCTTCCACTGGGTTTAGCCCGGTGGGGGCGGCAACTGGCAGCTACCTAGTATTATTTCAAGATCATGTCGTCGACGGTCTTGCCCGATGGGATCATCGGGAGCACGTGCTCTTGATAAGGCACTTCGACGTCGAGGACGAATGGACCGGGGTAGTTGATCATCTCGAGCAACGCCGCCTCAAGATCCGCTTTGCGGCGGACCGTCGCCGCCCCGCATCCGTAACCTTTGGCGATCTGCACAAAATCGGGATACCGTTCCGTCGCGTAGGTATGAGCGACCGTGGACCCTGGACCACTTGCTTCTTCGTGATCGATCGGCCCAAGGTACGTGTGCGCTCGATTGGATCCCATGAACCGGTCTTCCCACTGAACCACCATCCCAAGGTGTTGGTTGTTCAGCAGCAACACCTTGACGGGGAGTTTCTCGCAATGCAAGGTCGCGAGCTCTTGGATGTTCATCTGGAACGATCCATCGCCGTCGATATCGATCACCAACGCGCCCGGATGGGCCGCTTGGGCACCCATCGCGGCAGGAAGACCGAATCCCATAGTGCCGAGCCCGCTGCTGCTGAGCCAGGTTCGAGGTCGGCGGAACTGGAAGAATTGAGCCGCCCACATTTGGTGCTGACCGACACCGACCGAAACGTACGTCTCGCGATCTTTGGTCAAATTCGAGAGGGTCCTGATGGCATGCTGTTGGAGGATCCCATCAAATTTCTCATCGTAGCTAAACGGATGTTTGGCCTTGAGATCTTTGCAATGCGCGACCCACGCCGCACAATCGTCGGGAGCTTCGACGACCTTGTTCAATTCCGCCATTGCGTATTTGATGTCGCTGCGAACCGAGATGTGAGCGACTTTGTTCTTGTTGAGCTCCGATGCGTCGATATCGATGTGAACGATTTTGGCGTTCTTAGCGAACGATGCCAAATGACCCGTCACCCGGTCGTCGAATCGAACACCGAACGCGAGGAGCAGATCGCAATCCTTGACAGCGAAATTCGCATACGCGCTACCGTGCATGCCTAGCATATCGAGCGACAGCGCTTCGTCTGCTGGATAGAGGCCCAATCCCATCACCGTCATCGTGACCGGGATCCCCGTCTTCTTCACAAGTGCCCGCAGCTCTTCCGAGGCTTCGCCGTTGACCACACCGCCACCGACATAGAGGATCGGGCGTTTGCTATGCTTGATCGCAGCGGCGATTTGACGGATCTGTTCGGGCGCTGCGTTCGGGTGTTTGGAAGGTTTATAACCCGGAAGATTCATTGGAACGTCCCAATCGACTTCACAGCTGTCGAGCTGGACGTCTTTGGGCATGTCGACCAGAACGGGACCAGGCCGACCGGTGGTCGCGATATGGAATGCTTCCTTCATCACGCGAGGAACGTCTTCGACGTTGGTTACCAAGTAATGATGCTTGGTAATGCCACGGCAGATCTCAACGATCGGGGTTTCCTGAAACGCGTCGGTCCCGATCACCCCCGTGGGGACTTGGCCGGTGATCGCAATCAATGGGATACTATCGAGTTTTGCGTCCGCAATGGCTGTCACGAGATTGGTCGCTCCAGGCCCGCTCGTCGCCATGGCGACACCTACTTTGCCGGTCGACCGCGCGATCCCTTGGGCCGCAAACGCGCCCCCTTGTTCGTGCCTAGGCAAAATCGTCCGCAGACGATCTGAGTATTTGGTGAGGGATTGGTGCATCGGCATCGAGCAGCCACCTGGGTAGGCGAACACCACCTCCACGCCATGCTCCACCAATGAGTGCACCACAATGTCCGCACCGGTCATAACCTGGGTTTTGGATTGCTTGTGGGAAGCTCCTGAAGGGACTGTCGTGGACATGAACTGCTCCTGAAAAATACTCATTAACGCGTGGTTTGGTACCCAAGTTGGCCAACTTCGACCACCGCGAAACCGCCACACACTCCAGAAATCGCCACAAACCGTTATCCAGTAACGACTTGCAGACTTCCGGACCCGTGTTGCTTCGCCAAGGCCACCGAGATCGCAAAAGTATACCACGCGATCCAAAAATCGTCGAATGACTCGGGATAAACATTGAGGATTAGGTCCAACGAACCGGGTGACCGTCGCGGAAAGAAATCCCAGGTAACCGCCAGACATTGCTCTCACGGGCAAACGAGCAAGGCCAGAGGAAATCCTGAGACGACGTGGAACCGTATCCTGGGAAAATTGCACTTCGCGAGAAATTTGGAGGGGCGACCGCCCCAAAGCACGTCACTCTGTCGCACCTGCGCGACAGAAAACGCCACTCTGTCGCACTCGCCAATCGAAACCGACGGCCCATTTCGCCTTGAGGGTTGAGGTTTCGCAGGGATTCGTAGCCAGTTCTTACGGTTCCCGGATCTGGCATGAAATCTGCTTTGCAAACAGCCCTGACGGGGGGGAGCGTGTTGATTCCCAGACGCGTATTGATCGTCCCCGAACGTCGAGCAAACACCACTTCCGACAAACAATTCACGAGCGGTAACTGCTTGCGAAGTTCCGAGGTCTCGCTCCGGGCATCGAAACCCCCAACCGGTTTCGATGGCGAGTCTTCAAGAACCCGCAGCAGCTTACCGCTCGCGTTTTTTTGGAGGCAGGCGTCAGGCTTTAGGCTTTAGGCTTTAGGCTTTAGGCTCGAGGCTCGAGGCCTAAGGCTTAAGGCTTAAGACTAGAGGCTTGAGCCGAAGCTCGAATCTGCACGACCGCGCATCGCCTTCCACTGGGTTCAGCCCAGTGGGGGCAGCAACTGACAGCTACACGCTTCGCTGCGCTCAATGCGTGCCTTTCGCTTGGGGCTTTGCCCCAAGCGGGATGAGGGGAGGGGGCGCGATGGGTAGCTGCCAGTCGTGGCTCCACCGGCACGAGGCCGGCGGAGGCCCAGAAGAGCCGTAAGGTTTAAGCTTTAAGGTGTTAGGCAGAGCTGAAATGCGCACGACCGCGCGTCGCCTTCCACTGGGTTCAGCCCAGTGGGGGCAGCAACTGGCAGCTACACGCTTCGCTGCGCTCAATGCGTGCCTTTCGCTTGGGGCTTTGCCCCAAGCGGGATGAGGGGAGGGGGCGCGATGGGTAGCTGCCAGTCGTGGCTCCACCGGCACAAGGCCGGCGGAGGCCCAGAAGAGCCATAAGGTTTAAGCTTTAAGGTGTTAGGCAGAGCTGAAATGCGCACGACCGCGCATCGCTTTCCACCGGGTTCAGCCCAGTGGGAG
>JBIPLL010000602.1:0-3330 GCA_044368425.1 Beijerinckiaceae bacterium | reverse complement strand
ATATATTTAAAATATCGCAATTTACTTTCAACATAACCACCATTAATATACGTTTCAGTACCTTTATGTATAGGTTCATTATAATTTTTTTTAAGATTTAATATGTCAGTTATAATTCCGCAAAATAAAGAATTGTAAGTAATAATGTTATTGTAATTGATAGCCAGTAATAATGATTTAAAATCAATCTGGTCGTTAGAAAATAAATCTATTGAAGATTCTACACCATCTAAAGAAAAAATTTCGGGATAAACTTCGTACATCACTAATTTTGGTCTGAAATTGTTTAGATATCTTTGAAGAAGGACTTTAGTTTGTATAGGAGTTTGTGAACTTGTTCCTAAATTAAATGTTTTTTTATTTTGAAAGTTTCTGGGATCAAATCCTCGATAAGTATGAGACGAACCGAGTAACAAAATATCGACATCGCCTTTTAATTCTTTTACTTCTCTAAGTCTACTATAGGTATGCCCGATAGCACCCAATTTGTAATAATTATTCCCTAAATAGTTATTTACCTGAAAATAACCTAACAGGAAAATTAAAATTGGATATGCGAAAATTAAAATTCCAAAAAAATTTATTACTTTCTTATAAAATAATTCCAAGAAATTAAAATTGAAAATATATAAATGGTGTTACTTCATTTCTCGCATAAATTCCAATCAAAAAAATAATAAATACATAAAACGACCATCGTAATAGCCCATTAAAATGCAAATGAATCTCTTCTAAAGCATACTTCTTTTCTCTGCCAAACCATTCAACTATTAAAAGCAATATTAAAGGGAAGATTGGAGCACGAGATAAGTCAATTCCCGTATTATGGGGAAAAGAAAATAAAGACTTAGAGAAAATAATAGAAAGGTAAGAAAACGCGTGAGACAAATTTTCAGATCGAAAAAAAATCCACGCAACTGATACTTGTAAAAAAGTGATAAATATTTGAAGGATTTCTCGCAAAGAGGGTAAGATTTTACCTTTAGCAACAATTTCTATTTTATCTCTATTTTGATTTAAAAACATTAATGGAAAAATAAATAAAGCGTGTAATGTACCCCAAACTATAAATGTTAAATTAGCCCCATGCCAAAATCCGCTGACTATAAATATTATAAAAGTATTTCGCATTTTTTTAAATGTCCCAAATCTGCTGCCACCCAATGGAACATATAGATAGTCTCGAAACCATGATGAGAGCGATATATGCCAACGCCTCCAAAATTCAGCAATATCTCTAGAAAAATATGGAAAAGAAAAGTTTTGTAATAATTCTATGCCGAAAAGTCTCGCTGTTCCAATTGCTATATCTGAATAACCCGAGAAGTCACAATAAATCTGAAAAGAGAAAAAGATAGATCCTAATAAAAGAACACTTCCGGGTAAATTTTCAGAATTAAAAAAAATATGATCAGTAAAAGTCGCTAAGTTATCTGAGATTGCAACTTTTTTAAAAAGTCCCCAAAGTATTTGCCTTAAGCCGTCAATTGATTGATTGTAATTAAATTCTCTTTTTTTTTTAATTGAGGTAGCAGATGAGTTGCCCTCTCTATTGGACCCGCTACTAGTAATGGGAAGAAACTAACAAAAAGAGCATAATCGACAAAATTTTTCTCTGGATCAATTTTTTCGTTATAAATATCGAGAACGTATGATATGCCGTGAAAAGTATAAAAAGAAATTCCTAAAGGCAAAACTATATTTAGTAAAACTGGATTAATTACTAAACCAAAAGAAGAAATCACTTCAGTGAAAGATAAAATAAAGAAATTATAATACTTAAAAAGTATAAGAAATGCAAAATTTAAAATTAAGCTAAGATATAGCCATAATCTTTTTAATTGTTTCGAATTTGCACTTTTTATTTTTATTCCTGTTGCATAGTCTAATAGTGTTGAAAATAATAATAGAAACAAAAAGCGTTTATCCCAATTTGCATAAAAAAAATAGCTTGCTACAAATAGTAATATATTTTGCTTTTTATAATTAGCGTTAGGAATCCTCCAGTAGATCAGGAATGTTATCGGAAGAAAGATGGCGAAATTAAATGAATTAAAAAGCATATTAAATTAATAAATAAACTTAGACTATGAAAAGATTAATTATTTAAGAGTTGAGTTGTTTTTTAAAATTATTATCAATTAAATTAATTGTTTATTTAGGTATTAACCCTTTCAACAAAAGAATTATTACTTAAAAATTTATCCATTTTGCTGAAATTTCCGAAATTATGCGAATTTTTTCAGGAGTAGGTAGCAATCTGCCCAACTTCTGGAACTTCCTTGAATACGTTTGTAGAAGGGGAGAAAAAGAGGAGTGTTGACCGGAAATTAATTCTTGTCGACGGAGATAATCGGCAATGCCTTGTGAGCCTCCAGGGGTTGTATAGGTGGGGGTTTGGGAAAAAGCTGAATTGACTGAAAAAAGAAGGAGTATTAAAAAAAGTAACTTTCTAAAAATCACTAAAGACTAATTTATATCAATTTGATGAACCCATAAACTCTTCCATGGTTGTTAAATCATTTGCATTAACATCTTTTCGAGCCAATACCTTTATAAACGTTTTCCAAAGAATGGTAAGATCAAAAATGAATGACTGATGATCTACATAATAAACATCCAATTGAAATTTTTCATCCCAGCAAATTGCATTTCTTCCATTAATTTGTGCCCAACCGGTTATACCTGGATTTACTTCGTGTCTACGTGCTTGCACTTTAGAATAACGCGGTAAATACTGCATTAATAATGGTCTGGGTCCCACAAAACTCATTTCACCCTTGATAACATTTACTAATTGCAACAATTCATCTAACGACGCACTCCTAATGAATTTTCCGATTGCAGTGATACGCATATGATCTGGTAAAGCTTTTCCATCTTCATCAAATGCATCACGCATAGTTTTGAATTTAATAATGGTAAAGGGTTTAGCTCGAAAGCCTGGCCTCAGTTGAAGAAAAAAAACAGCCCCGTTGTTGGTAAAAAAAAGAATGCAAATTATGAGAATCAAAACAGGAGATAATATCAACAGAAGTAGACCAGCCAATAAAAAATCAAAAAATGGTTTAATAATGCTAGCGTACAAAATGCTACTTTTTAAAAATGCTATCCAAAACAGAAAAAATTCTTTCAAAATCCTCCTCAGTAAGATTAGAACCGCTTGGTAAACAAAGACCTTGTTCAAACAATTTAACACAAACACCAGTACCATAAAATGGTGCATCTTTATGTACTGGTTGCATATGCATGGGTTTCCACAATGGACGAGAATCGATATTATTTTCTTCAAATTTCAACCGAACCGATTCTCGATCTATACCATTAGTT
>JBIPLL010000405.1:0-3343 GCA_044368425.1 Beijerinckiaceae bacterium | reverse complement strand
GGCGCTGGTCAAGCTCGACGAGGCGGGGCTGAACCGCCTGATCGAGCGCGAGCTGAAACCGCGCGGGATCGAAAGCGTCGCCGTGGGGTTCCTGCACGCCTACGCCAATCCCGCGCACGAGAAGCGCGTGCGCGCCATCCTGGAGGAGATGCTCGACGGCAAGATCTTCCTGACATGCTCGCACGAGATCCTGCCCGAGATGCGCGAATACGAGCGCACCAGCACCACCGTCATCAATGCTTATCTCGGCCCGGTGATGAAGGCCTATCTCCAGCGTCTGGAAGAGCGCCTGACCGGGCTCGGCACAGGCCGTTCGCTGCATGTGATGACATCGGGCGGCGGCCAGATGAGCCTCAAGTCCGCGATGACCAAGCCGGCCTATCTGGTCGAGTCGGGCCCGGCGGCGGGCGTGATCGCAGCCGCCCGCATCGCCAAACGCCTCGACCTGCCCAACATCATCACAGTCGACATGGGCGGCACGACCGCCAAGACCGCCATTGTCGAGGATGCAGAGCCTGCCAAGACCAGCGAATTCGAGGTCGGTGCTGGCATCAATCTGTCGAGCAAGCTCGTGCGCGGCGCGGGCTACGCCATCAAGCTGCCCTTCATCGACGTGTCGGAGATCGGCGCGGGCGGCGGCAGCAAGATCTGGTTCGACAAGGGTGGCGCGCTCAAGGTCGGCCCCGAAAGCGCCGGCTCCGAGCCGGGTCCGGTCTGCTATGGCAAGGGCGGAACGGTTGCGACGCTGACCGATGCCTTCCTCACGCTGGGCTATGTCAACAGCAAGTATCTGGTCGGCGGCGCGCTCGGCCTGCAGGCCGACATCGCGCGGCAGGCAGTTCGCTCGCAGGTCGCCGATCCGCTCGGCATCGACCTGCACGATGCGGCCTATGGCGCGGTCACCGTCGCCGTGGCCAACATGGTCCGTGCCGTGAAGTCCGTCTCGACCTATCGCGGCCGCGATCCGCGGGGCTACACGCTGATTGCCTTTGGCGGCAACGGCCCGCTCGTGGGTCCGATGATCGCGCAAGAGCTTTCCATGCCGCGCGTGCTCGTACCGCCTCATTCCGGCGTGCTCAGCGCCTATGGCCTGCTGATGGCCGATCACGAGCAGGAACTGGTGCGTTCATACCCCGCCCGCACCGCCACGTGCGATCCGGCGGCGCTGCATGAAGCCTATGAGGAGCTTTCGCGCGAGGCGGTTGCCACCCTGACCTCGGAGGGCTTCGCGCCAGACGCCATCGAGGTCCGCCGCTTCGCGGACCTGCGCTATGTCGGGCAGGCCTACGAGCTCACGGTGCCGGTCTCGGGCACCGGCATCCCGGTCATGGCCGCAATCGATGCCGCCTTCCACGACGAGCACCAGAAAACCTATTCGCACATGTCGCGCAGCGAGCCCGTCGGGCTCGTCAGCATCCGCATCGTGGCGAGCGTGCGCACCGCGCCGGCACGCGAGGAGCAGTTCGATCTTGCGGGATCGGCGGCGGACGAGCCCGTGACGCGCGACGTCTATTTCGGCGCCGGGCGCGGCCTGCATCGCGTGCCCGTGCTTCGCCGGGCCGACCTGCGGGCCGCCGAACGGGCCGGGCCGCTTCTGATCGAGGAATACGATTCCACCTGTCTTGTGCCACCGGGCGCCTGCGCGCGCGTGGATCACTGGAACAACATCGTCATCACTCTGGAGCCCCAGGCATGAGCAAGCGCTTCGACCCCATCACGCTCGACGTGATCCAGAATGCGCTCGCCTCGATCGCCGACGAGCTTGCGCTCGTCATCATGCGTTCGGCCTATTCCAACATCGTGCGCGATGCGATGGACTATTCCACGGCCGTCTGTGACCACGAGGGCCGCACAATCGCACAGGGCCTGACCACGCCCGTCCACCTCGGCTCATTCCCCGATGCGATGCGGGCGCTGGTCTCGCAATTCACAGGCCGCATGGCCGATGGCGACATCTTCATCTTCAACGATCCCTATGGTGCCGGCGGAATGCACCTGCCGGACTTCTACATCGTGAAGCCGGTCTTCGTCGGGGGCAGCGTCGAAGGCTATATCGCCACGCTGGCCCATCAATGCGACGTGGGCGGGCTGGCGCCAGGTGGCATGGCCGTGTTCGCGACCGAGATCTACCAGGAGGGGCTGCGGCTCCCGATCATGAAGCTGCACGACGCAGGCGTGCCCAACGAGGCCATTTTCCAGATCATCGCCAAGAATTCCCGGCAGCCGGTCGAAGTTCTGGGCGATGTGCGCGCGCAGATTGCCGCCTGCGGCAATGGCGAGAAGGGCCTGCGGCAGCTCATCCAGCGCTACGGAGTCGAGGAGTTCCGGCGCTACACGGCCGAGCTTCATGATTATGCCGAGCGCCTGATCCGCGCCGAGATCAGCGGGCTGCCTGACGGCACCTATGAATTCGAGGACTTCCTCGACGGACTCGGCGAGAACCCGGAGCCAATCCGCTTCAGCTGTGCCCTCACCATTGCCGGCGACCACATCATCGTCGACTGGGAAGGCACGTCCCCGCAGGTGAAGGCGGCAATCAACGGCCCGATCCCGACCACGCATGCCATGGCCTATCTCGCCGTTCGCTGCGCGATCGGCGTCGCGATCCCCAATTGCGAAGGCTATATGCGCGCCATCACCGTGAAGGCGCCGAAGGGCTCGATCGTCAATCCGAACGAGCCAGCCGCCTGCGGGGCGCGCGGGGTGATCTGCTTCCGCATGTATGACGCGATGCTGGGCGCGTTCTCGCAGATCCTGCCCGACCGCATCCCTGCCGCCAATGAAGGCGGCTCATCGGCGCCGCACATTGCCGGGCGCACACGCGACAACCGCCCCTTCCTGATCTCGGGCGGCCTCATGGGCTGCTGGGGGGGCAGCGCCGCGCGCGACGGGCAGGAAGGCATCTCCAACCCCGCCGCCAATCTCGGCAATGCGCCGATCGAACTGGTGGAATCGCGCCTTCCTGTCGAGATCACCTGCTATTCCTTCGTGCAGAATTCCGGCGGCCCCGGGCGCCACCGCGGCGGCGTGGCACTGATGCGCGGCTACCGCCTGCTTGAGGACGAGGCAGAACTCGTCATGCGCTCGGACCGTCGCGACGTGCTGCCCTATGGCCTGTTCGGCGGGGAGCCCGGCACGCCATCCTGGAACTTCATCAATCCCGGCCCCGGGCAAAAAGTGCTGCCGGTCTGCCCGTTCGCGAGCGTGCCGATGAAGCGCGACGACATTTTCCTGCATATCCAGGCCGGCGCAGGTGGCTATGGCGACCCGCTGGAGCGCGCGCCGGAGAAGGTGCTCGTCGACATCGTCAACGAACTCATCACGGCGGACTATGCGGCAGATG
>JBIPLL010000404.1:0-3347 GCA_044368425.1 Beijerinckiaceae bacterium | reverse complement strand
CGCTGGTGGCGTTTTTCCTGATCCGGCTGGTGCCGGGTGATCCGGCCGTGGCTCTCCTGGGGCTGGAGGCGGACGAGACCGCCATTGCGGCGATGCGGACGAAGCTCGCGCTCGACCAGCCGCTGCCGGTTCAATATCTGCACTGGCTGGGCAATATCCTGACGGGCGATTTCGGGCGCTCGATCCAGGGCGGACGCGAGGTGCTGCCGCTGCTTCTGGGTGCGCTTGGCCCCACCGCCCTGCTCGCCTGCGCCGCGCTCGTCGTCTCGCTGCTCATCGCAATTCCGGCCGGGATTGTCGCTGCGACGCGCCGCAATTCGGCCGCCGATTATGCCGCGTCGTTCATCGCCCTGTGCGGGCTGTCGCTGCCGAGCTTCTGGCTTGGCGTGCTGCTGATCCTGACCTTCTCCATCGCCATCCCGATCCTGCCGGCGTCGGGCTATGTCTCGCCGCTGAAGGATCTCGGGGGACATCTCACGCATCTCGTCCTTCCGGCCGTCACGCTGGGCACGGCGCTTGCGGCAGCGACCATGCGTATGACGCGCGCCACGATGCTGGAAGTTCTGCGGGCCGACTATGTGCGCACCGCGCGCGCAAAGGGGCTGCCGCGGTCAAGGGTGGTCTGGGGGCACGCGCTGTCGAATGCGCGCATCCCGATCGTGACCCTGATCGGCATCCAGCTCGGGCAATTGCTGGGCGGGGTTGTGATCACCGAGACGGTGTTTTCCTGGCCCGGCATCGGCAAGCTCACGGTCGATGCGATCTTTGCGCGGGATTATCCGGTCGTGCAGGGGGCGGTGCTGATCACGGCGACCCTGTTCGTGCTGATCAATCTCCTGACCGATTTCATCTACACGCTGCTTGATCCGAGGGTGCGGCTGGCATGAGCGAGCTTGCACCCGCCATTGCACCCGTGCAGGGGCCAGGCCGCGTCCTGCGGGGCCTGATGCGCGATCCGCGCTCGGCGCTGGGGCTCATTCTGGTCGGCGTCGCGGCTCTGGCGGCCCTCACAGCCGACGTGATCTCGCCCTACCATCCCGACACGCCGGATTTCATCGATATCCTCGCCCCACCGTCGGGGGCGCATCTTCTGGGCACGGATGAGCTGGGACGCGACGTGCTGTCGCGCATCATCCATGGTGCCCGGGCCTCGCTCTTTGTCGGCTTCCTCAGCGTGGCGACGGCGGCCGTGGCGGGGACGCTGCTGGGCCTTGTCGCGGGCTATCTCGGGCGGGTGACCGACGCGCTGATCATGCGCGTCATGGATGTCATCTTCGCCTTCCCGAGCATCCTGCTGGCGCTTGCCATCACGGCGGTGCTCGGACCCAGCCTCACCAATGCGGTTCTTGCCATCGCGGTTGTGAACCTGCCGGTCTTTGCACGAATTGCGCGCGCGCAAACCCTCGTGGTCCGTCAGCTCGAATTCGTCGAGGCCAAGCGGGCTTTGGGCTTCGGCACCGGCCATATCCTGATGAAGACCGTGCTGCCGAACATCCTGGCGCCGATCATCGTGCAGTCGTCGCTGCTCTTTGCCTCGGCGATCATCACGGAATCCTACCTGTCGTTCCTCGGTCTCGGCGTGCAGCCGCCGACGCCGACCTGGGGCAACATGCTGCGCAATGCGATCGGCTTCCTGGAAATGGCGCCCTGGCTCGCCTGGTTTCCGGGACTGGCGATCTTCCTGACCGTGCTCGGCTGCAACCTGCTCGGCGACGGGCTGCGCGACCGCTTCGATCCACGCGACTGACTTCAACGACCACAGAGGGAGAACACCATGACACTCGACCTGACCCGGCGGCGGCTCAACGCCCTGCTTCTCGCCACTCCGATCGCGGGCGCGCTCGCGGGCACCACCTTCGGCTCGCTGCCGGTGCTGGCGCAGGACGCCAATACGCTGACCGTCGGCCTCGTCTCCGACCCGGTGACGCTCGATCCCGCGTTGATGGCGTCGTTCTTCGAGATCTCGGTGCAGTACAACCTGCACGAGCCGCTGCTGCATGTGACGCCCGAACTCAAGATCGAGCCGGGCTTGGCCAGCGTCGAGGTGGCCGATCCGCTCACCTATCGCTTCACGCTCAAGCCGAACCTGACATTCCATGACGGCACGCCGATCGATTCGGCCGCCGTGAAGGCCAATTTCGACCGGATGCTCGATCCCGCCACCGCCTCGCCCCGGCGCAGCGAGATCGCGCCGATCGACACCGTCGAGGTGACCGGTCCCCTCACCTTCACGATCAAACTGAAGGCCCCGTTCGCGCCGCTGCTGCAGGTGCTTGCCAACCGTGCCGGCATGATGGTGTCGCCGACCGCGCTGAAGTCGCTTGGTGCCGATTTCGCCACCAAGGCCGTGGGCGCCGGCCCCTATCGCGTCGTGAGCTGGACCAAGAATTCCGAGCTCGTGCTGGAGCGGTTCCCCGGCTACTGGCGCGGCGCCGCGCCGATCCCGCGCGTGGTGTTCCGCCCCATCGCCGACGAGACCGTGCGCCTGACCAACCTGCGCTCGGGCACGGTTCAGCTCGTCGACGCGGTGCCGGGCCAGACGGTCGCGGCCCTGTCGCGCGAGGCCAGCATCACGCTCAAGCAGATGCCGGGGCTTGGCTTCAACGCCTTCTCGTTCAACACGACGCGCGCCCCCTTCAACGACGCGCGCGTGCGGCAGGCCTTCACGCTGGCGGTGGACAAGACCGCCGTGCAGCGCGCCGTCTTCTTCGGCACGGGCAGCGTGGCCTATGGCGCGATCCCGCCCTCCATCGGCTGGGCGCATGATGCCAATTTCGCGCCGCTCAAGGCCAATCTGGACGCGGCGAAGAAGCTTCTCGCCGATGCCGGGATCACGGCACCGGTTCCGGTGACGATCACCGTCACCAACTCCCCGGCACAGGTGCGCACTGCCGAGGTGATGCAGGCCCAGGCCAACCAGGCGGGCTTCAAGGTCGAGATCAAGCAGATCGACGCCACGAGCCTGATCACGGTCCTGCGCCAGAAGGACTTCGACATGTGCATGTCGCCATGGTCGGGCCGCTCCGACCCGGACGGCAACCTGTTCAACTATTTCACCAAGACCGGCCCCAACAACTTCATGGGCTACCAGTCGGACAAGGTGACGGACCTGCTCGAAAAGGCCCGCGCGGCCGCCTCGCAGGATGAGCGGGGCAAGCTCTATCGCGAGATCGAGACGCAGATCGCGGCCGATGCCCCGATCCTGTTCCTGATGTTCCCCGCGACGATCCAGGCATCGACGAAGCCGCTGAACTGGGTGCAATATCCCGACGGTGCCTTCCGCCTGCAATTTGCCCGCTTCCAGTAAGCGGCTCTCCCCGGAACGGCGCGCGACGGGGCCGTCGCGC
>JBIPLL010000440.1:0-3136 GCA_044368425.1 Beijerinckiaceae bacterium | reverse complement strand
TCGGCTGGCGTAGGCGTATAGATGTTCATGCCCAGCGACTTCAGCTTCTCCATCGCCAGATAGTCCTGGATGGCGCCCACGCCGTCATGAGCGAGGTCCGATTCGCGCACCGCATCATGCACGGCCTTGCGCAGCTCCGGGGTCAAGCCGCGATACCAGTCCTCGTTGGCGATGAGCGCTCCCACCGTCATGACGTGCTGAGTTGCCGTCAGGTTCTTCTGAACCTGATAGAATTTCTGCTGGATCATGTTGGAGGGCGTATTCTCCTGCCCGAAGACCACGCCGGTCTGGAGGCTCGTATAGAGCTCGAGAAAGGGGATCGGCACAGGCGAGGCGCCGAGTGCCTTCACCATCTCCTGATGCGGGACGATTTCCATCGTGCGGATCTTCAGCCCCGCCAGGTCCTTGGGCTCCTTGATCTCCTTGTCCTTCGTCGTCAGGTGACGAAAGCCATAAGGGTTGAGCGACAGGACACGGATGCCGCTCTCCTTGGCCACATCATCGAGCAATTGCTTGATGAAAGGATCGTTGCTGGAGAGGGCCGCGCGCAGATGGGCGCGCGAGTTGAACAGGAACGGCAGATCGACGATGCCGAGCTTGGGATAATAGAGCGAGGCCAGAACGCCCGAGGCGATGTTGGCCATGCCGATCGTGCCGCGCCGCACCTGCTGGATCATCGACTTATGGTCGCCCAGCTGACCGTTCGGGAACAGATCAGCCTTGATCTGGCCGCCCGAGAACCGCTCAAGGCTGGCCTTCAGGATATGCATCTCGGCCGAGGTCGAAACCGTGGCCGGATCATCCGGATCGGTCCAGGTGAGCTTGAGCGTCTGTTGCGCCATGGCAGTGCTGGCGCCGAGCATGATCATGCCGGCGACAAACGAAGCGACGAGCTTCATTGAAAGTCTCCTTGGTTTCCATCCCATGGCCCCTTCGGGGCTCATTTCCGAGAGAGATCTTGTCCAACAAGACGTCTCGAATTTCAGGATAATAGACCACTGGGGAAATATCGGGTCAAGCACTCATCATACGGTATTTGTCGACTAAATCGAATGTCTCTGGCGATAATTCACGAGCAGGAGCGTGTATTCCCTGACGCCCGTCTCACATTCCGGGATACGAAGAATTTTGATGTGTTCATCGCGCCTCGTCCTGTGCGCCCGTCTTTCGCGGACGAAACCCGAGCCGTGCGGAAATGAGCGCAGCATGCTCGATGACCCGGGGCGCGAGTTCGTGAATGCGCTCCTCCGTCATGCGCCGGTCATTCCCGCTCACGCTGATCGCCGCGACGACACGTCCGGTATTGTTGCGGATCGGAGCCGCGACACAGCGCACGTTCAACTCCATTTCGCCGGAATCGATGGCGTAGCCGCGCTCGCGGATGCGAGAGAGATCCTCGCGCAAAGCCACGGGATCGGTGATCGTGTGGCGCGTAAAGGCCGGCAGGCCGAGCCTCACGATCCGGTCGATGACCGCATCGGGCTGGAAGGCAAGCGCCGCCTTGCCAACGCCGGTGCAGTGGCAGGGCGATGCTTCCATGATGATGGTGGAATTGTTCTGGCCGGAACGGCCGCCGTTCTGCCGGTCGATGAACATCATGCGCCAGCCGTCGAACACGCACAGATGGACCGCCTCGCCGGCGGCCTGACTGAGCAGCTCCATGACGGGACGCGATTCCTTGTGGATGTCCATGTTGATCAGGACCGTATTGCCAAGCTCGAACAGCTTCAGGCCAAGCCGGTATTCGTGGCGCGTGCCGTCCTGGTCGAGCAGTCCGATCTGCCGGAGCGACAGGACGAGACGATGCGCCGTGCTGCGCGGCAGGCCGGACCGCTCGACGATCTCGGACACCGAGAGCGATCGGTCGACCGTCGAGAAACAATCGAGAATGCTCAGGATCTTCTGAAAGGACTTGACGCCGTAATCAGCTGTCATCGGGCACCGGATGATCGCAAGAGGCAACGGGACGAAAACGGGATGCGGCAGGCGCCACTTCTGGCAACAGGCGGCTTGACTATCATCACAGCGTTTTTATCCCGAAAAGCAGGCGAACAAAAGATACCTCTCGTATCCCGTTATACGAGACACCCATGATGGATGAGCAAGAGAGCCTGTTATTAATTCCCATATTTTTCAATTACTTATAGATCTGTTTTTGCAGTATCTCCAAGAAGTCGCAGACGATATTGAGTCGCCATGTCCATCGCTCTGCGGGGGCCCATGCCGGTCTCGCCTCCCGAGCGCCTGCGATGCATCGATGCGGCGCTCGATGCAGTCCCGGCCTTCCATCTCGCCGTCACGGGTCGCGCCAGGGTCGCCTCAACACATCCGGTCCCCGGCCCATCTCCAGCCCGGCCTTGAGCTTCCGGCGGCAGCCGCCGCGCGAGGTCGCTCCCATCCAGAAAAGGCAATCGACCCATGACCGCGTTTACCGGCATCATTCCGGCGCTGACCACGCCGTTCGATCAGGACGGCGAGATCGTCGAAGACAAGCTGCGCAACCAGATCCGCTTCATGCTGAAGAAGGGCGTGCATGGGCTGTGCTTCGGCGGCTCGACCGGCGAGGGCCAAGCCCTGGCCATCGAGGAGTTCCGCAGGCTCGCCGAGATCACTGTCGAAGAGGTCGGCGGGCGCGTTCCCGTGGTGGCCGGCATCATCGCGAATTCGACCCGTGAGGTGATCCGGCGCGGCGAGGCCATTGCGGACCTGAAGATCGATGCGCTGCAGGTGACGCCAACCTTCTATGTGTTCACTCCGGACGAGGAATCGAACATCCGGCATTTCCGCAATGTCACGCAGGCGCTGGGCATGCCGGTCCTGCTCTACAATGTCATTCCGTGGAACCTTCTCTCGACCCAGACCGTGCTGCGGATCCTCAACGAGATCCCGCTCGTGGTCGGCATCAAGCAGAGCCAGGGCCACATCACGCGGGTCGCCGAGCTGGTCGCCAATGCCCCCAAGGACAAGTACATCCTGGCAGCGGTCGACAACCTGCTGTGGCCCTGCTTCAAGTTCGGTGCGCATGGTACGCTGGCGGCCTCGCCGACGGCTGCTCCCGGGCCCTGCGTGCGGCTGTGGAACGCGGTGCGGGCCGATGACGATGTCACGGGGCTCGCCATTCACCATCGGCTCGTCA
>JBIPLL010000046.1:0-10511 GCA_044368425.1 Beijerinckiaceae bacterium | reverse complement strand
CAATTTCTGGGCTGCGCTGCCGCATGGCAATCTGCCGGCCTGCGTGAAATACGCCCTGCACCTTCAGGGAATCGATTGCGGCATCTCCCGCGAGCCGATGCCCATGCCCGATGCCGACACCCGCAAGGCCATCGAGGCGACCCTGAAGCCTCTTCTCGAATACGACGTGTGAGACCTGCGGACGACCGGAGTGCATCCATGAAGAAGATCATGAACAATCCCGACGCCTTCGTCGACGAGATGCTGGAGGGGCTGACGCTGGCCCATCCCTCGCTGGTGCGGGAGGGACGGGTCATCCGTGCCGCGCATGCGCCCCGCAAGGGCAAGGTCGGCATCGTCTCGGGCGGCGGTTCGGGACATCTGCCGCTGTTCACGGGCTATGTGGGCGAGGGCCTGATCGATGCCTGCGCCATCGGCGACGTGTTTGCCGGCCCGTCCGTCGATGCGTGCCTCTCGGCAATCCGGGCGGCCGATGGCGGGCGCGGCGTCCTGCGCCTCTATGGCAATTATGGCGGGGACCGGATGAATTTCGACCTCGCCGGCGAAATGGCGGAGTTGGACGACATCACCACCACGACCGTGCTCGGGACCGACGACATTGCCTCCGCGCAGCCGCAGGACAAGGCAAAGCGCCGGGGCGTGGCGGGGATCATCCATGCCTACAAGGTCGCCGGCGCGAAGGCCGCAACCGGCGCCGACCTCGCCGAGGTGACGGCAGCAGCGCAAGGCGCGGTGGATGCGAGCCGGACCATCGGCGTTGCGCTCTCGCCATGCCAGATTCCCGGCGCGGCGACCCCCACCTTCACCATCGCGGACGATGAGATCGAGATGGGGATGGGCATCCATGGGGAGCCCGGCATCTGGCGCGACAAGCTGCGCAGCGCCGACGAGATCGCACAGGAGATGGTCAGCCGGCTGCTCGCCGATCCGGTGGACACGCGCTCATCACGCGTCAGCGTGCTCGTCAACAGCCTCGGCGCGACGCCGCTCGAGGAGCTGTTCATCGTCTATCGCAAGGTCGCGGCGCTGCTGCAGCGCGAGGGCCTGACCATCGTGCAGCCGATGGTCGGCCATTATGTCACGTCCATGGAGATGGCGGGCCTCTCGATCAGCCTGCTGCATCTGGACGCGGAGCGGGAAAAGCTGCTGGCCGCACCCTGCTCCTGCCCGTTCTGGAGGGTTTGATGAGCATCGACGCCGCCATGCTGCGGGCGGCGGCGCAGCGCGCGCGCCATGCGGCAGACACCGCGCATGACGAACTCAATGCCGCCGATGGCAAGCTCGGTGACGGCGATACGGGCGTGATGCTGCGCCGGCTGTTCGACACCATCGCCGCAGCCAGCCCTCCCGAGGCCGCAACGCCGTCCGATCTGTTCCATGCCTGGGCAAAGGCCTGCGCGGGCTCGACGGGATCGAGCCTCGGGACGCTCGTCACCGTGACGATGATGACGCTCGCCAAGGCGACGAGGGGGCAGGACCGGCTCGACTGGGCGCAGGTCGGGCCACTGATGCTCGCCGTCCGCGACCAGATGATGGCGCGCGGCGGGGCGCAGCTCGGCGACAAGACGGTCGTCGACATGGTCGATGCGGTCGGGACAGCACTGGACGGCGCCGACGACGCATCGACAGCCCGGACCCGGGCGCGTGCAGCCGCACATGCGACGCTCGACGCATTCCGGGACAGGCCCAACCGGCTGGGGCGGGCGCGCATGTTCGGCGACCGCACGATCGGCCTCGACGATCCCGGCATGCTCGCCTTCGTCCGGCTGCTCGACGCAGTGAGCGGCTGAGCCGATATGCGCAGTGCAGAACAAGGGCTGCGACAAGCCTGCTCCGAAACAGATCATGCGGGGCGCGGGGGCCGGGTCTAGAATTGGGCAACATCGCCCGCATGCGGGCTCAAGCACAGGTGATCGCATGAACGGCTTGGTGCGTCCCTCGCGCGAGGCGGTGGATCTCGTGATCGGCCAGCTCACCGACATGCTCGGCGAGCGGGCCGTGCTGAATGCCACCGTCCGCGAGCAGCACAGTCATGGCGAGGGCCTGCCCGCGCGCGGCATGCCGGATATCGTCGTCTTTCCTCGCACCAGCGAGGAAGTCGCGGCGATCCTCGCGCTCTGCCACAACCATCGCGTGCCGGTCGTGCCCTATGGCGCGGGTTCCTCGCTCGAGGGCCAGCTCGCCGCGCTGGCGGGTGGCGTCTCGATCGACATGGCGCAGTTCGACAAGGTTCTCGACGTCTCGGCCGAAGCGATGGACTGCCGGGTGCAGGCCGGGGTCACGCGCGAGGCGCTCAATGCGCAGATCCGCAATTACGGACTGTTCTTCCCGGTCGATCCGGGGGCCAATGCCTCGCTCGGGGGCATGGCGGCGACGCGGGCCTCGGGCACTAATGCGGTGCGCTACGGCACGATGCGCGAGAACATCCTGGGGCTCACCGTGGTGACGCCGCAGGGCCAGATCGTGCGTACGGGCAGCCGTGCGCGGAAATCCTCGGCCGGACTCGACCTCACGCATCTCTATGTCGGCAGCGAGGGGACGCTGGGCGTCATCACCGAGATCCAGTTGCGGCTCTATGGCGTGCCCGACAGCATCGTGGCGGCCGTCTGCCAGTTTGCCGATCTGGAAAATGCGGTCGGTGCCGTCGTGGCGGCGCTGCAATCCGGGCTGAAGATGGCGCGGATCGAGCTTCTCGACGACGTGCAGATGCGGGCCTGCATCCGCTATTCGCAGCTCGATTATGCCGAGACGCCGACCCTGTTCCTGGAATTCCACGGGACGGCCAGCAGCACGGCAGAGGACGTGGCGGCGATGGAGGCGATCGCGCAGGAATTCGGCGGCGGCGCCTTCCAGTTCGCGACCCGGCTCGAGGATCGCAACCGGCTGTGGAAAGCGCGCCACAATTCCTATCACGCCGTGATGGCGCTGAGCCCCGGGCGCAAGAACATGGGCACGGATGCCTGCGTACCGATTTCGGCCCTGCCCGCCTGCCTGCTGGAAACGAAGGCGGACATTGCCACGACCGGGCTCCTGGCGCCGATCGTCGGACATGTCGGAGATGGCAATTTCCACCTCGGCATCCTGTTCGACCCCGACGACCCGCATGAGGTCGAGCAGGCCGAGGGCCTCGCCTTCCGCACGGCGCGACGCGCCATCGCCATGGGCGGCACATGCTCGGGCGAGCATGGCATCGGCCTGCACAAGATCGTGCATATGGAGACCGAGCACGGCCATGGCGTCGAGCTGATGAAGGCGATCAAGCGCACGCTCGATCCGCACGGCATCATGAATCCCGGCAAGGTCTATCCGGACTGATCGGTGCCACCCCTGCCCTTCCGCGCGGCATGAGGCTGCGTGTCCAGCCTCCACGGCATGGACATGTGCGTGAGCTGCGGAGCGAAGGGCATTGCCTGCGCAAAATGCGTATGCTTTGGTATACTCAAATGTCCGCAGCGACTGCCTAAGCGTTCCATCCGGGGTAACCGCCGACGATGTCAGACCTGTCCGCCCGTTTCGACGTCCTCGTGATCGGTGGCGGCAACGCTGCCCTGTGCGCGGCCATTGCCGCGCGCCGGCTTGGCCGGTCCGTTCTGGTGCTGGAAGCGGCGCCGAAATTCTACCGGGGCGGCAATACGCGCCACACGCGCAACATGCGCTGCGCCCATGACGAAGCGACCGACACGCTGACCGGACCCTATACCGAGGAGGAGTTCTTCGAGGATCTGATGCGCGTGACCGGCGGGCAGACCGACCAGGACCTCGCGAAATTCATGATCGCCGAATCGAAGGACATGCTCGGCTGGATCGCGCAGCAAGGCGTGCGCTTCCAGCCCTCGCTCGGCGGAACGCTGAGCCTGGGGCGCACCAATTCCTTCTTCCTCGGTGGCGGGAGGGCGATGCTCAACGCGCTTTACCTGACCGCTGAAACACTGGGGGTCGAGATCGTCTACGATGCGGAGGTGACCGCGCTCGAGATCGAAAACGGCCAGTTTCTCGGCGCCGATGTGAAAATCGACGGCGCCATGCGGCGCGTTCAGGCCGCAACGCTGGTCGCTGCTGCGGGCGGTTTCGAAGCCAATATCGAGTGGCTGAAGGAGCATTGGGGCGAGGCGGCCGAAAATTTCCTGATCCGGGGCACGCGCTTCAATCGCGGCACGATCCTGCGCATGCTGATCGACAAGGGCGTGCAGCCCGTGGGCGATCCGACCCAGTGCCATGCGGTTGCCATCGATGCGCGCGCGCCGAAATTCGACGGCGGCATCATCACGCGGCTCGACTGCGTCGTCTTCGGCATCGTCGTGAACAAGCTCGCGCAACGCTTCTATGACGAGGGCGAGGATGTCTGGCCCAAGCGCTATGCGATCTGGGGGCGGCTCGTGGCCGGCCAGCCAGACCAGATCGCCTATATCGTGTTCGATTCCAAGGCGATGGGCCTGTTCATGCCCTCACTCTATCCGGCGATCTCCGCGCCCAGTCTGGAACAACTCGCCGGGAAGCTCTCGCTCGATCCGGTCGAGCTGGCCCGCACGGTCGAGACCTTCAACAAGGCCATCGTGCCGGGCGGCACCTTCGACCACACCATTCTCGACGATTGCCGCACGGAAGGCCTGACACCGCCCAAGACGCATTGGGCGCGGCCGATCGACCAGGGGCCTTACTATGCCTATCCGGTGCGCCCCGGCATCACCTTCACCTATCTGGGCACACGCGTGAACAGGGAAGCGCGCATCATCATGGCGGACGGGAAACCCTCGGCAAACATGTTCGCCGCCGGCGAGATCATGGCCGGCAACGTGCTGGGCCGTGGCTATGCCGCAGGCATCGGAATGACGATCGGAAGCGTCTTCGGGCGCGTCGCCGGAACGGAGGCCGCACGCCGTGCCCGCAATTGATCTCGCAGCCCTGAGCCAGAATCCGCTCGCGAAAGATGCCAACCCCGATGCCGCCATGCCGGTGGGGTCGGTCACCGATCACGCCACGCCGCTCCATGCGGAGGCCGACCGGCTGATGACGATCTGCAATTCCTGCCGTTACTGCGAGGGATTGTGCGCCGTTTTCCCGTCGATGGAGCTGCGCACCAGCTTCGCCGACGCGGACGTGAACTACCTCGCCAATCTCTGCCATAATTGCGGGGCCTGCTATCACGACTGCCAGTTCTCGCCGCCGCACGAGTTCCAGGTGAATGTGCCGCAGACGCTGGCGAAGCTGCGCAACCAGTCCTATGCCGAATATGCGTGGCCGGCGGGCTCAGGTCGCCTGTTCGAGCGCAACGGGCTCGTGATCGGGCTCACGGCGGCCTTCAGCGTCGCGGTCTTCATCCTTGGCTTCATCGTCTTCAACGATCCGGCCAATCTCTTCGCCGTGCATGTGGGCCCAGGCGCCTTCTACCGCCTGATGCCGCACAACACGATGGTGGTGATCTTCGGCGCGGCCTTCCTGTTTGGCCTCTTCGCCATGTGGATGGGCGTGGTGCGCTTCTGGAAATCGGCGAATGCGGCACTGCCGCTGACGCTCAAGCCCGTTCACTGGTGGCAGGCTTTCCGCGACGCGGGCGAGCTGCGCTATCTCGACGGCGGGGGCGTGGGCTGCATGAACGAGACGGAGCGTCCCGACGACCGGCGCAAGCTGTGGCACCATTTCACCTTCTACGGCTTCATGCTCTGCTTTGCCGCTACATCGGTAGCGACGCTTTATCACTACGTGTCAGGCCGCGAGGCACCCTATGCCTGGTGGGACCTGCCGGTCGTGCTCGGGACGCTTGGCGGCATCGGCCTGATCATCGGCCCGATCGGACTGTTGCGGGCCAAGTTCGCGCGCGACCGCGAGCTTCAGGATGCCGACCGCTTCGGCGGCGACACGGCCTTCATCGCCATGCTGTTCCTGACAAGCGTGACCGGCCTTCTCCTGCTCGTGCTGCGGGCGACGCCGGCCATGGGCATGCTGCTCGCCATCCACCTTGGCGTCGTCTTCGCCCTGTTCATCACGATGCCCTATAGCAAGATGGTGCACGGGCTCTACCGCTACGCGGCGCTCGTGCGCCATGCCCGCGAACGGCGCATGCTGGCCGGGGAATGAGCCTCCTCACCTTCGGGCTCGTCGGGCTCGCCGCCTTTCTCGTTGGCACGCTTGCGGGCCTTGCCGGCTACGGGCAAGGGCTGATCATGCCCATCGTGCTCGTGCCGCTGATCGGCGCGCAGGCCGTCGTGCCGGTGCTGGCGGTGGCCGGGCTTCTGACCAATGGCAGCCGTATCGTCGCATTCCGCGACGCCATCGACTGGCCGGTCGCGTTGCGGCTGATGATCACGGCGACACCCGCCTGCCTGATCGGCGCCACAGCGTTCACCCGGCTCGACGGACAGGGAGCCTCGATCCTGATCGGGATCTTCCTGCTGACGCTCGTGCCGGGACGACGCGTGCTCAAGCGCATGGTGCTGGCGCGCAGCCTGATCGTCGCGCTGGTCGGCGGGGCGATCTACGGCTTCCTGCTCGGCCTGACCCCGGGCGTTGGCGTGATCATCATCCCGATCCTGATGAGCATGGGCCTGAGCGGCAAGACGGTGATCGCGACCGACGCGACGCTCTCGCTGGTGGTCGGGATCGTCAAGGTCGGCACCTTCCAGGCGCTCGGCGCCATGGACCCCGCCATGTGGGGGCTCGCGCTCGTCATCGGGCTGTGCAGCCTGCCCGGCGCCTTTGTGGCGCGCTGGCTGATGGATCGCCTCAATGCGCGGGTGCACGAGGCGATCCTCGATCTCGGCGTCGTCGCCGGGGGTATCAGCCTGATCCTGCGGGGGCTTGGATATATCTGACGCCCGTCAAGGGATGTACATGCCGCCACTGACATGCAGGGTCTGCCCCGTGATGTAGTCGGCTTCCGGCATGCAAAGATGCGCAACCGTGCGGGCGACATCTTCCGGCACGCCCAGCCTGGGAACGAGCGGGTCGCCGTGGATGCCCTTGCCCGAGGTGGCGGAGCGGGTGCCGCCGATCTTGCCCGGCACGACGCAGTTCACCGTGATGCCGTCTTCCGCGAATTCGTGGGCGAGCGCGCGGGTGAAGCCGACGATGCCGGCCTTGGCGGTCACGACATGGGCGCGGTTGGGAGCCCCGACATGGGCGCTGATCCCGCCGATATTGACGATGCGGCCGAAGGAGCGGGCCAGCATATGCGGGATCGCGGCCCGGCTGCACAGGAATGCCCCATCAAGGATCACGCCGTTGATCTGGCGCCACTCGGCAAGGCTCATCTCGAGCAGCGGCCGGTCGATGCGCAGGCTGGCATTGTTGACGAGGATGTCGAGGCCGCCGAAGCGTTCGACCGTCTCCGCGACCAGACCGGCCACCGCCGCCTCATCCATGAGGTCGGCCATGTGAACAAGAGCGCGTCCGCCGCGTTGAGCGATCTCGTCGGCAACCGCCTGTGCCTCCGCCGCCGAGGAACGCGCCGTGATGACGAGGTCCGCCCCCAGATCGGACAGGGCGAGGGCCGTCGCACGGCCGATGCGCCGCACGGACCCCGTCACGAGCGCGACACGTCCGGCGAGCGGCCGTGGCGACGTGTGGGCGGCAGGCAGGGTGGGCGATGCGGTCATTGTCCAGTTCCTCGATGCGGATTGCCATCTCGGAATATGTCGGTATACACTGGTGCATCAAGCGGGATTTCATGCCGTCGCCCGATTTTCGCCTGCGATGCAGGGGCAGGCGGCGAGCCAGAGAACGGAATGACAGGCGTGACGATGTCTCCAAAGAGCGCCAGCGTGGAATATGGCGTCGCGCCGCTCAAGGTCGATGACAGCCGGCGCTTTGGCGCCTTCGTGGCCGGGATGCGCTATGAGGATCTGCCGGAGGTCGTGCGCCATGAGTGCAGGCGCGGCATTCTCGACTGGATCGGCTGCGCGCTCGCCGGCAGCCGGCATCGCACGATCTCGACCCTTCTCGCCGGCCTGAAGGCCGTGGGGAGCCTCGAACGGGTTCCCGTGGTCGCCCATGGCATGAAGATGGGCCTGCTCGAAGCCGCCATCGCCAATGGCCAGATGGGTCATGTGCTGGATTTCGACGACACGCATATGGACGGCGTCGTGCTGCATACGAGCTCGCCCGTCTTGTCGGCGCTGTTCTCGGCGAGCTTTGCCGAGCACCGCAGCGGGCGGGACCTGATGACGGCCTATGTCGCCGGCTTCGAGGCAGGGGTACGCGTCGGCAAGGCCGCACCGGCCCATCACGACGGGGGCTGGCACCTGACCGGGACGCTGGGCTCGATCGCGGCGGGTGTGGCGACGGCGCGCTTCCTCGGCCTCGACGGCAAGCAGACGACGCATGCACTCGCCATCGCCACGACGCAGGCGGCCGGCATGCAGCAGAACCGGGGAACGATGTGCAAGTCGTTCCATGCCGGCAAGGCCGGGGCCAACGGCCTGCTCGCCGGGATTCTTGCCCGCGAGGGATTCGACAGTTCCGAGGAGATCGTCGAGGGTCGCAAGGGCTTTGCCCGCATCTATTCGACCACGCAGGATCTTGCCTCCTATACGTCGGGCCTCGGCGAGTGCTGGGAGATCGTCTCCAACGGCTACAAGCCCTATGCCTGCGGCATCGTCCTGCACCCGCTGATCGACGGCGCCATCGCGCTGCACCGGCGCGGCATCGACCCCGCGACAGTCGCGGCGATCGAGCTGAAGGTGCATGCGCATGCCATCAAGATCACCGGCGTGATCGAGCCGCAGACGGGGCTGCAATCGAAGTTCAGCCTGTATCATTCGGCTGCCGTCGCCTTCATCGACGGTGCAGCGGGCCTCGCCCAATATGGCGATGCGCGCGCGCTGGCGCCAGAAGTTGCCGCGATGCGCGCGAAGGTGAGCGTCACCGCCGTCGAGGGCTATCGCAAGGACGAGTCGCATGTGACCGTGGTCACGCATGACGGCACGCGCCACGAGGTGCATGTCGATCACGCCACCGGCACGCGCGACAATCCGATGCCCGATGCCGATCTCGAGGCGAAGTTCATGGCCAATGCCCTGCGTGCGGTCAGCGAGGAGCGGGCGAGAGCCATTTCACGCGCCGTCTGGTCGCTCGACGAGATGGCCGATGCCAGCGCGCTCGCGACGCTGTGCGCATGAAAGATCCCGCCATGGCATCGCAGTTCATGCGCAACGGCGAGATCATCGCCGGCCTCGCCCTCGCCGCGCTCGGCAGCTACGTGGCGATGCAATCGCTCAAATGGGAGATCATGGGCATGTCCGGGCCGGGGCCGGGCTTCTTCCCGCTCGGCTACGGCATCCTCATGGTCATGCTTTCGCTTGTGCTGGTGGTGCGGGCCGTACTGGGCCGCGGGCCGAAGGCGGACGAGGTGGGGCCGATCGACTGGCGCGGCATCTTCGTCGCCCTCGCTCTCTGGGCAGGCTTTGCCGCCACCGTTCCGCTGATGAAATATCTCGGGTTCTTCCTGACCTTCGGCCTGCTGATGTTCTTCGTGGGCCGGGTGATCTTTGCCCGCCCGATCCCGCATGTGCTCGCCGGCGCCATCGCGGCGCCGCTGCTGTTCTTCGCCGTCTTCACCTATGGCCTGCAGCTGCGCCTGCCGGTCGGCTCGCTGACGGGCTTCTGACATGGAAGCACTCAACGGCCTGTTCCACGGCTTCGGTATCGCGCTCCAGCCCCAGAACCTGTGGTGGTGCATCGTCGGGTGCTTCCTCGGCACGGTGATCGGCATCCTGCCCGGCCTCGGCCCGGCCGCGACCATCGCCATTCTGCTGCCGCTCACCTTCGGCATGGACCCCACCAGCGGCATCATCATGCTGGCGGGCATCTATTACGGCGCCAAATATGGCGGCTCGACCACATCGATCCTGCTCAACATGCCGGGCGAGGCCTCCTCGGTCGTCAGCTGCATCGACGGCTACCAGATGGCCAAGAAGGGCCGCGCAGGCCCCGCGCTCGCCATCGCCGCCATCGCGTCCTTCGTGGCCGGCACGTTCGGCATCGTCATCCTGACGCTGCTCGCCCCCCCGCTGGCGGAACTCGCCCTTGCGTTCTCCTCTCCTGAATTCTTCGCGCTGATGGTGCTGGGGCTGGCGCTGGTCGTGCTGCTTGCCGGGCGCTCGATGCTCAAGGCCGGGCTCTCGATGCTGCTCGGGCTCTGGCTCACGAGCATCGGCACCGACCTGTTCACGGCGGAGTCGCGCTTCATCTTCGGCACGAGCGAGCTCATTGGCGGGCTCGATTTCATCATCGTGGCGGTGGGCCTCTATGCCGTTGCCGAGATCATGTCGAGCGTCGAGCAGAAGGAGGAGGCGCAGCTCCTGCCCTTGCCGAAAGGACTGCGCAACTACCTGCCGAGCTGGGAGGAGGTGAAGGCCTGCCGCTTCGCCTTCATCAACGGGTCCGTGGTCGGCTTCTTCATCGGCACACTGCCGGGCGCGGCGTCCTCGGTCTCGTCCTTCGTGTCCTACGGCATCGAGAAGCTCGTCTCGAAGCGGCCCGAAATGTTCGGCAAGGGGGCGCCCGAGGGTCTGGCG
>JBIPLL010000403.1:0-3353 GCA_044368425.1 Beijerinckiaceae bacterium | reverse complement strand
TGGTTCTCGATGCCATCGCCGATCTGTCCGCCCCCGCTGCAGCGCCTTGAGGGCAGCCACAAGTGCCTTCGCCTGCCCCGCAGCGTGGCAATCGGGACACGCCGCATCAACCTTGACGTGAATTGCGCAAGGTAGGACTTGCAACCGTCGCCGCAGTGCACAAAATTATGCCCTGATGCGCCCATCGGGTGAGCAACGGTAGGATCCGCGAGGGTCCGGAAAAAGAATGATCGGACTAGTGCTCGTGACGCACGGCCGGCTGGCGACGGAATTCCGCGCCGCGCTCGAGCACGTGGTAGGCCCCCAGCAACAGATCGAGACCGTAACCATCGGTCCTGACGACGATATGGATCAGCGCCGCAGGGAGATCCTGGCGGCGGTGGAAGCCGTGAATTCCGGGCAGGGTGTTGTCATTCTGACCGACATGTTTGGCGGGACGCCCTGCAATCTTGCCCTCTCGACAATGTCGACCGGCAATGTCGAGGTTGTGGCCGGCGTCAATCTGCCGATGCTGATCAAGCTCGCCAGCCTGCGTGAAGAGGTGCCCGTGGCCGAGGCGGTCGTGCGGGCGCAGGAGGCCGGCCGGAAATACATCACCATTGCCAGCCGGGTTCTGGCAGGGAAATAATAGAACGGAAGACGGAGGCCACGCACGCGCCGTCCGGTGGAGGGAAACGTCACGTGGAGCAGCTGGAAGACGATTGCCCCCCGGTCGATATCCCGCCCGGCGCGGTGTCCCGGATCCTGACCATCGTCAACCGCAAGGGCCTCCATGCCCGCGCCACCGCGAAATTTGTGCAGTGCGCCGAGCGCTACGAGGCGGATATCACCGTGACCCGCTGCGGAGAGACGGTCGGCGGCACCTCGATCATGGGGATCCTGACGCTGGGCGCGGCGCAGGGATGCACGATCACGGTCGTCGCGCGGGGACCTCAGGCGGGCGAGGCAATCGAGGCGCTCGCGGCTTTGGTCGCGGACCGGTTCGGCGAGGGCGAATAGTCGCCTGAGGTCGGCTGGTTCGACACATAAAGAAATCTTTATATCTCGATTGCCGCTTGCCCTCTGCGCTGCTATAGGAGCCGCGCATTCATGAGGCCGTCCGCCTGACGCGGGGCCGCCGCCGCAACAGGTGCGAGGAAGAGCTGCAATGTCCAAGGATTTCGAAGTCAGGGATCTCGGTCTCGCCGATTGGGGCCGCAAGGAAATTGCCATTGCCGAGGTCGAGATGCCCGGCCTCATGGCGGTACGCGAGGAATATGGCCCCAGCCAGCCGCTGAAGGGCGCCCGCATCGCAGGCTCGCTGCACATGACGATCCAGACGGCCGTCCTCATCGAGACGCTGGCCGCCCTTGGCGCCGACATTCGCTGGGCCTCGTGCAACATCTATTCGACGCAGGACCATGCGGCGGCGGCCATTGCCGCCCGCGGCATCCCTGTCTTCGCCGTGAAGGGCGAGACCCTTGAGGATTATTGGGAATATACCCAGCGCATCCTCGAATGGTCGGATGGCGGCACGCCGAACATGATCCTCGACGACGGCGGCGACGCGACGCTCCTCGTCCATCTCGGCGTGCGGGCGGAAGCCGGCGACACCGCCTTCCTCGAAAAGCCGACTAGCGAGGAAGAGGAGATTCTCTTCGCGTCGCTCAAGGAGCGCCTCAAGCGCAATCCCGGCTGGTACACACGCTGCGCGCAGGCCATCAAGGGCGTCTCCGAGGAGACGACCACTGGCGTGCATCGTCTTTACATCATGGAGAAGGAGGGCAAGCTCCTTTTCCCGGCGATCAACGTCAATGACGCCGTTACCAAGTCGAAGTTCGACAATCTGTATGGCTGCCGTGAATCGCTCGTCGACGGCATCCGTCGCGGCACCGACGTCATGATGGCCGGCAAGGTGGCCATGGTTGCCGGCTTCGGCGACGTGGGCAAGGGCTCTGCCGCCTCGCTGCGCCAGGCCGGCTGCCGCGTGATGGTGTCCGAGGTCGATCCGATCTGCGCGCTGCAGGCAGCGATGGAAGGCTACGAGGTCACGACCATGGAGGACGCGGTCAACCGCGCCGACATCTTCGTCACCGCGACCGGCAACAAGGACGTCATCACCGTCGATCACATGCGGGCGATGAAGGACCGTGCCATCGTCTGCAATATCGGCCATTTCGATAACGAGATTCAGGTTGCCGGCCTGAAGAACCACAAGTGGCACAACATCAAGCCGCAGGTCGACGAGGTCGAGTTCGCCGACGGCAAGCGCATCATCCTGCTGTCGGAGGGGCGCCTCGTGAACCTCGGCAATGCGATGGGCCATCCGTCCTTCGTGATGTCCGCGTCCTTCACCAACCAGACGCTGGCACAGATCGAGCTCTACACGAACCAGGGCAAGTACGATCGCAAGGTCTACACGCTGCCCAAGCATCTCGACGAGAAGGTTGCGATGCTGCACCTTGAGAAGATCGGCGTGAAGCTCACCAAGCTTCGTGCCGATCAGGCCTCCTATATCGGCGTCAATCCGGCCGGCCCGTTCAAGCCGGATCATTACCGCTACTGAACCTTTCTGCTGAACGCCCTGCAACGGCAGCCGGTCCCCCGGCTGCCGTTTGCGTTGAGGGTCTCGCGTCATGGGAAGAATGCATGGCTTGATCAAATGTTCTTGTTATGTTCTGATCATGCTTTCCGGGCTTGCAGATCGGCTCCCGCCCCAGGCCGATATATAAAGCGAGCATATAACCAAGCTGTTTCATGGCAGGACTGCGCGCAAGATCTGGTATTGACTGCCGGCCGCTCATCTACATCTTGCGGTCACGTGTGTCATTTCGTGACGTTAACGCCTTTTTCGCTTTCAACGCCTCTTAACCTCTTCCTGTCCGACTCCCGACACGGCTACATTGACCGTGATTCGGGGGGTAAGCGCTGTCGAGGCGCCCGGCCGGGCCTTCAGGTCCGGCACTGAATTCCGTGTCAGTCGCGTAAGTGCAGCAAGGGCGTACCGTGGTGTCACAGCCGCGACGCCTGTCATGTGTCCGTGTCCCGTCCGGACGTCGGGCGCGCCGCACCTTCCTGCCCGAAGGGCGCTGCCGGCTTTGTTCCGGTTGCCCTTCGGCTGCGAGGAATGTGCGGGGACATGGACCGCAGAGGGGTTGGGGATGAGCGAGGCAAGCGGGGGGGCGCATGGTCCCCGGCAGCGTCGGGGCCGCAGGGCCGGGCGCGCCGGCATGCGCCACGCGCGACCGGTGGGCGCCCTCGCGGCCATCACGCTCGGCGCCGTCGCGGTGATCGGCCACGTGGCTCCTGCCTTGTCACAGGCCCTGATCGGCCAGACCATTGCGCCTGACACGTCCGCCGCGCCCCCGCCATCG
>JBIPLL010000402.1:0-3355 GCA_044368425.1 Beijerinckiaceae bacterium | reverse complement strand
ACGACTCGGCTCAAGCTTGAGATGCAGTTTTCCGGTACCGGTCAGGAACTGGAAAGTATTAACAGATCGCGATGCGAACCTGCGAACCGATGTAACGGGATGTCGTGCATTTGAGTGATCGCGGTAAGGTCCGTGACAGACGGACAGCGGCAGGGTCCATCCATCGAACGAGCGATGGGACAGGCAATGCCCGGCAGGACAATGCGCCAAGCGACCCCGTCAGACGCCACCATCCGGCGGGCAGCCCCGATCATGGGCCGTGTGGCGGCAGGCCTGCGCCGGCAAGGCACGCGCTTCGCGCAGGACCGGCGCGGCGCAACGATGGTCATGTTCACGCTCGCCGCGCTTCCGGTGGTCTTCGCCGCCGGCGCCGCACTCGACTACAGCCGCGCCTCCGCGCTCCAGAGCCGCCTCCAGCAGGCCACCGACATGGCCGCGCTCGCAGTGGGTGGCAAGGGCCAGACTCTCACAGACACACAGATCGCCGAGCGCGCCCGCGCCGAATTCCTCGCCGTGCTCGGTGACAAGGCGCCGGGCGCCTGGCTTGATCCTCCGCTGATCAGCACCGGCCGCACCGAGATCGCTCTGACCGGCAACCTGACCTACAAGCCGCTCATCGTGCAGATGGACGGGCTGGGGCCATTCCAGATCAGCGCGAAATCGAAGACCGTGATCTCCGACACCTCCTTCGAGATCGCGCTCGTCCTCGACAATTCCGGCTCGATGTCCTCAAGCGCCGGCGGCAAATCAAAGATGGCCGCAGCGAAGGACGCGGCGAAGAAGCTGGTCGAGACAATGTATGCGCAGACGCAATCGGCGACACGCACCAAGATGGCGCTCGTACCTTTCACGCTGACGGTGAATGCCGGAAACCAGTATCGCGACGCGTCCTGGGTGGACACCACAGGCCAGTCCTCGATCCACTGGCAGAATATCTCCCGGGGCGGGTCGGCCTGGCAGCCCGGCTCGCGCTTCTCCATCTTCGAAGAACTCGATGTCAGCTGGGCGGGCTGTTTCGAGACACGGCCCGGCACCTGGGGCACGACCGATGCGCCACCCAATGGCGGAGTGCCCGACAGCCTCTTCGTGCCGATGTTCGCACCCGACGAGCCAGGCCCGGCCGGCACCTCGACTTACTTTCACAATACGGGAAACAACGCGGGCTCCGGGACGCGCTCGACCTATCCGAACTCCTACCTGTCGGACACCGGCGGCTCCTGCGTCGCCGGCTCCCTGCCGGCCACCACCGACGTCCAGGGCCGCCAAGCCGCCATCTGCAAGTACCAGATCAACAAGGACAAGTCGAAGCTGAGCCTGAGCTCGAACCGCGGGCCGAACCGCTCGTGCGATGCGCGGCCGCTGACCCGGCTGACCAGTTCGACGAGCGTTCTCAACAGCCGCATCGACGACATGCGGGCAGGCGGCAATACCAACCTGTTCGAGGGCGTGGCCTGGGGCTGGCGCACGCTCTCCCCGAGCCAGCCCTTCGCTGACGGCGCCGGCTATGACGATCCCAAGACCCGCAAGATCATCATCCTGATGACCGACGGCATGAACCGCTGGGACCAGGCCTCGAACCACAACGGATCGGGCTATTCCCCCTTCTCCTTCTACAAGGATGCGCGGCTGGGCTCCGTGCCCACCTCGTCAGGGTCCGCGACCGATGCCATCGACCGCAAGACGCGCGAGACCTGCGCGGCCGCCAAGGCGCGCGGCGTGCAGATCTACACGGTCGGGTTCTCGGTGGAGGGCGACTCCATCGACGCCAAGGGCCTGTCGGTCCTGAAGGACTGCGCGACCATGCCCAACATGGCCTATGTCGCAAGCAATTCCGACCAGATCGTCAATGTCTTCGAGGAGATCGCCCGCTCGATCGGCACCCTGCGCCTTGCGCAATAATCAGGGTCAGGCCGTCACGCGCCCGGCGCTTCTGCCCGCGACGAGCCAGTAGACGCTGCCTGCAACGGCGCCAGCCACGAACAGGATGGCGCTGACCCGGCCCGCCAGCGCAGCGCCCGCCATCGTCTGCGGAAGCATCAGCCAGGGAATGAGCACGGTCAGGAGCGCGCAAGCGGCCGCCTGCAACGTCCAGCTGCGCCAGCCCATCACCTCGCTGCCTGCCGCGACCAGCACGGGCGGCAGCAGGATGATCAGGCCGCTCATCCGCGACAGACCGACCATCAGCGCACCGAACCGCTCGACGCTGTCCGGGTCGTCCAATGCGCCCATCAGGAGACTGTCGGCGGCCGTGAAAAGTCCGGTCAGGAGCGCCTGCGCGATCTCCGGCGTGAACAGGCTCGCCGCCATCAGGAATGTGGCGGAAGCGACCACCGCCAGCGCAAGCCCCAGCGGGATCAGGATCACGCGCAGGACAAGTCTCACGCCTCGCCCGCTCCCGCCGCATAGACGCCCTCGGCGCCGATGCCGCTTTCCAGCATCAGGCGCGCGCGCGCGCGCAGTTTTTCGGTCTCGCTCTTGAGCTGCCCGCAGGCGGCCAAAATATCGCGCCCGCGCGGCGTGCGGATCGGCGAGGCATAGCCTGCATCGAACACGATTTCCGAGAAGCGCTCGATGCGCTCCCAGTCGGAACATTCATAGGCGCTGCCCGGCCACGGATTGAACGGGATCAGGTTGATCTTGGCCGGAATGCCCCTCAGCAGCCGCACCAGCTCGCGCGCATCACCATCGCTGTCATTGACGCCCTTCAGCATCACATATTCGAAGGTGATGCGCCGCGCATTCGACAATCCGGGATAGTTCCGGCAGGCCTCAAGCAGGTCCTTGATCGGATATTTGCGATTGAGCGGCACCAGCGTGTTGCGCAGGTCGTCGCGCACCGCATGCAGCGAAATGGCGAGCATGGCGCCGATCTGCGCGCCTGCGGGCTCGATCATGGGCACCACGCCCGAGGTCGAGAGCGTGATACGCCGGCGGCCGATCGACATGCCGTCGGAATCGCAGACCACACCGAGACCGTCGCGGACATTGTCGAAATTGTAGAGCGGCTCGCCCATGCCCATCATGACGATGTTGGACACGAAGCGCCCGCCATCGTTCGGCACGAAGGCGCCTTCGGGCGGGGTCGCACCCGGCCAGTCGCCGAGCCGGTCGCGCGCCACCATGACCTGCGCGGCGATTTCCGCCGAGGTCAGGTTGCGCACCAGCCGCTGGGTGCCCGTATGACAGAACGAGCAGGTCAGGGTGCAGCCGACCTGGCTCGACACGCACAAGGTGCCGCGATCTACTTCCGGGATATAGACGCACTCGATCTCCGCGCCCTTGTCGTGGGCCGCAGTGGGCGCCATGCGCAGCAGCCATTTGCGCGTGCCGTCCTTCGACACCTGTTCCGAGACCA
>JBIPLL010000749.1:0-3358 GCA_044368425.1 Beijerinckiaceae bacterium | reverse complement strand
TCTCACTGCCAAAAGGCACATGGTATTCGCTTCTTAATTCAATTTCCGTTTGTAAACGCGCAATGCCACCTAAAAGTTGGTTGGTGTTGTCTGCCACTTGCTCCACTTTTTCTGCAATGGCAGGGTCGTTCACCAAACGGCCTAACGTGCCTTGGCCGTCGTCTACTTTTCTGGCCACGCTGGCCAAATGACCGCTTGTGGTACGCAAATGATCTGCCGTAGCAGCCAACGCACCTTGTTCTCCTTCCGGGGTTTTTCCATTGTTCATCAAAGCGGTCACTTGGTCGGCCAATTTGTCCAATTTGCCTGTGAGGCTGGCCATGTTTTTGGTCACTTGGTTGATTTCGCCACCGCTTTGCGTGCTTGCCGCCAAAGCTTGTGTCACAGCGCGCACATCACGGATAATCGCTGTCACAGTGGCATCGTTGGTGGCTATCAACTGGCTTAACATCACCGTAGATTGCTCTATGGCGTCCATAGAGCGGGCAATTTTCAACAAAATATGTTGCAAAGAATCTTCACCTTTAGGTGTGCCAAAAACGTTTGCCAAACTTTCTGTGATCCTGGTCTTGGATTTCATCCAAATCACTTCGGCTGCGCACTTGGCCAATCACATCTTCAGGTTTCAACAAGGGGGCTTCTGGGGTGCCTGGATCTAAGTCCAACCTGTAATCCCCCAACAAAGACTCCGACGCCTTTTTGATAGAAGCGTTGGCATACACAGGATAAGATCGGTGCACCAACATACGCACACGCGCCACCAAACGGCCTTCTTTGTTTCTCACATGGGAAATGCTGTCTATTTTACCTACATCAATGCCTGCAATTTGCAGCCGTGTTTTGGCCCTTATGCCATTGGCGTCGGTGAAATCGGCGTACAAGGGATAGGTTTCTGTGCTTTTAAAAGCCCCTTCACGGGTGAGAGAAGCAAACCACCACAACCCCCCGCCCGCTGCCAACATCAACATGCCCACCCACAACGGTGTTTTTTTAGTCATTTTTTTCAAACCATGCGGATAAAAATTCCCGCACAAAGGGGTTTTGGCTGGACGTCAACGCTTTTGCTTCGCAATCTTCTACAATCACACCTTCGTGCAACACTGCAATGTCATCTGCAATACGCAAAGCGCTTCCTATATCGTGTGAAATCACCACACTTGTGACATTCCAACGCTTGCTTGCATGCACAATCATTTCATCCACACTGCGGGTGGTGATGGGATCCAAACCTGTGGTGGGTTCGTCGTACAACACACACAAAGGGTCCAGCACTACAGCCCTGGCCAAACCCACACGTTTACGCATACCGCCCGAAAGCTCGGAAGGGTATTTGTATTCTGCGCCTTCCAACCCTACCGCAGCCAACCTTTCTAAAACCCTTGCAGCCACTTCTTCTTCTTTTAACCGCATGTGTTCACGCAAAGGAAAAGCCACGTTTTCAAACACGGTCATAGAGTCGAACAAAGCGGCTTGCTGAAACACCATCCCAAATTTTTTACGCAACGCCAACAAAGCTGCGCCATCCAAAGAACCTATATCCACACCATCTACAAGCACCGTACCTTGGGTGGGTTTCAACAAACCTATCATGTTTTTAACCAACACCGATTTGCCAGAACCCGACAAACCCAAAATCACGCGGATGCGCGACCTCTTTGCATGCAAAGAAACACCTTTAAGCACACGGTGTGAACCAAACAACACATGCACATCTTTCACTTCTATCACAATTCATCACCCCATGGGCCATTGTATGGGGTGGTCTCGCGCATTTCAACCTCACTTGGCAAGGTTGCATCACCACTGTTGCGTATGCATGTATCTTAACAACAATTGAGTCAACACATAGTCGGCGATAAAAATCCCCACCGAGCCCACCACCACAGCTTGGGTGGTGGCAACCCCTACGCCACGTGCTCCCCCCGAAGCATGGTAACCTTTGTAACACCCCACAGACGCCACCCACACACCAAACACCACCGATTTGATCATACCGTGGACAACGTCCGTAGGATCCACATACCATTGCATCCTGGCCCAATAAGCACCTTCATCAATGCCTAAAACACCTATGGCCACACTGTAAGAGCCCAACAAGGCCACCAAGTTGAACAATACAGTGAGTACAGGGGCCATCAAAAGACAGCCCCATACCCTAGGGGCCACAAGGTATTGGATAGGGTTCACCGCCATCACTTCCATGGCATCGATTTGTTCTGTCACCCGCATGGTGCCAAGCTCTGTAGCCATGGCACTTCCAGCCCGTCCTGCAAGCATCAACGAAGTAAGCACAGGGGCCAACTCACGGGTGACCGCCAACATCACCATAGAGCCCACCAAGCTTTCCATACCCACACGCTCTAAAGCGTTCACCGATTGCAATGTGAACACAGCTCCGCTGAACATCCCCGTCAAGCCAATGATAAACAAAGACCCCACACCCACAAATTCGGCTTGCAGCAACAAAGGAACATACCGGTATGGTTTTTGAAATATGCAGGCCAAAGCACGGCACACAAAAACGCCTGCTTCACCTATCAACGTGACATGCTTTTCAAACCCCTCCCATAACATGCGCATCGCAAGCCACCCCTGTTTGACACATCAAGGAACATACACCCTTGGCACACGCGCCCCCACTGCACACGTCACCTCGTAAGGAATGGTATCAGACCACGAAGCCATCTCATAGACCGAGATTTCTTCTTCGCCCTGCTTGCCCAACAACACCACTTCAGACATGTAAGACAAACCTTCTATTCCTGTGACATCCACCATGCATAAATCCATGCACACAGTACCCACCACAGGTGCTTTCTTCCCACCCACCAACACATAAGCACCCTTTTTACCATAGATCCTGCGGTAACCATCGGCATACCCCACTGGCAAAGTGGCCAACCGTGTGGGGCGTTGCGCTTGCCACCACCCGCCATAACTCACCCGTGTGCCTTTAGGCACATCCCTGAACATCACGGGCTTGGTACACCAACGCATCGCAGGTTTTAAAACACTGCGGAAAGCACCTGATTCAGAGGGATCTATGCCGTACAACATCAACCCTGGCCGGGCCACATGGGTGCCATACGAAGGGTGCATCAACACCCCAGCGCTGTTCACCATATGATGCCATCGGGGCGCAAACCCCCGTGTTTTCAACAAAGCACAAGCCTGCGTAAAAAGCGCGTTTTGTTCTTCTACAGAAACGGTGGCATGCACAGCGTCTGCACATGCCAAATGCGTGTACACACCGTCCAGCACCACATGGGGGTGTTGGGCACACACATCCAACACGTGGTGCACCTCTTGCAGAGAAGCCCCCAAACGCGCCATGCCTGTGTCTATTTCAAGATGACAC
>JBIPLL010000025.1:0-13055 GCA_044368425.1 Beijerinckiaceae bacterium | reverse complement strand
AGGCGCGGGGCCAGCCTCCCCCTGATAACTCGGCGGCGACGCTCTTGACATCGACCGGCCGGAACAGGCCTGTCGTGTCCTTTTCCAGCGCCACGCGCCGCTCATGCAGCGGGATCAGCGTCGAGCGATGGCCGATCGACACGATCGTCGTGTCGGTCAGGCGCGCCTTCATCTCGGCATAGACCGCCTCTTCCAGCGGCTCGTCGAGCGCCGCCGTCGCCTCGTCGAGGAACAGCCAGTCGGGCTTTTCCAGAAGCGCGCGGGCAAGTGCCAGCCGCTGCTGCTCGCCCAGCGACAGGGTCTGTGCCCACGCCCGGTCCTCGTCGAGCCGGTCGGTGAGATGCGGCAGCCGGACCGCCTCGAGCGCGGCGCGGATGGCGTCGTCGCCATAGGCGTCTCCTTCGGAGGGATAGGACACGGCCTGGCGAAGGGTACCCAGCGGCAAATAGGGCTTCTGCGGCAGGAGCATGACGCGCGCCCCCGCCGGCACCCGCACTTCACCATGCGCGAAGGGCCAGATGCCGGCCAGCACGCGGAAGAAGGTCGACTTGCCCGATCCCGACGGGCCGGTGATCAGCGTGCTCTGGCCCTTGGGGAAGGTGAGGGAGGGCACGCCGACGATGACGCGCCCGTTGGGCAGCGAGACGGTCAGGTCGGCAACCCCGAGATTGCCGCTCTCGCGCCCGTCCTTTTCCCGGCTCATGACGACGCGCGGTCCCTGCGTGCCGAGCGTCCGGGCGCGGGTAATGGCGCTCTCGAAGCTGGTCAGCCGGTCGATGACCGCCTTGTACGAGGCGAGCGTCTGATAGGCATCGATGAAGAAGGTGAGCGCGGACTCCACACGACCGAATGCGCTCGCCGTCTGCTGCAACTGACCAAGCGTGATCTTGTTGAGGAAGAAATAGGGCGCCGCCACCACATACGGCACGATGACGCTCGCTTGCGAATATGAGGCGGTGAACATCACCAGCTTCTTCTGGCGGTCGACGATGGTCATGAAATTGCGGATGACGCTGCCGAAGCGGCGGTCGAGCAGCTTGGCCTCGGTCGGCTCGCCGCGCAGGAGCGCGATCTGCTCGCCATATTCGCGCAGTCGGGCGAGCGAGAAGCGATAATCGGCCTCGTAGCGCTCCTGCTCGAAATTCAGCCGGATCAGCGGCCGCCCGATCAGATGCGTGAGCCAGGTGCCGAAGATCGCGTAGATGATGGCGACCCAGACCAGCAGGCCCGGTATCGGCGTATCGGTGCCCGGCACGGTGAAATTCGCGGAAAGCGTCCACAGGATGGCCGCGAAGGAGACAAGCGAGGCCGACTGGCTCAGCAAGCCGATGGTCAGCCCGCGGGTCGAGTTGATGAACTTGTCGATGTCGGTCGCAATGCGCTGGTCGGGATTGTCGGCCGCGTCGCTGATGAGCTGCATGCGGTAATGCGTGCTGTCGCTCAGCCAGTGATCGACATATTGCCGGTTCATCCAGCTGCGCCAGCGGATGGAGAGATTGTACTGAACGAGGATCTCGATGATCGCGATCGTCACCCAGACGGCCGCAAGCGGCGTGAACACGCCGTAGAGCTGGTACCAGAAGGCGGTAGCGTCCTTGTTCTGCAGGGCGTTGAACATGTCGCGCGAGAAGAAGCTCAGGCGCACGCTCAGCGCCACCTGCAAGAAGTTGATGGCGATGAGCGCGCCCAGCAGCACGATGCCGATGCGCCCTTCCGCCGCCCGGACCTTGCCGATCAGCCAGACGCGGATCTCGCCGGGATCGGCCGTCTCGAAATAGGGGTCGGCCAGCCGCGTGATGGTCGCGATCACCGGCACGAAGGTGACGGCATAGATCAGGACCCCGAAGACGGCGGCCCCGACCGGCATCGAGATGGGCGGCGCAAGTTCCGCCAGCAGCTTCGGCAGCACGTCCATCGTCGTGCCGACCATGAGCCCCGTCAGGATCAGGTGCAGGATCGCGAGCACCACCAGGAAGACCCGCGCGAACAGCGAGATGCGCGGCGAGATCAGGATGACGGCGGCCGTGACGAACAGCGAGACGGGCAGGAGCCACGACAATGCGACCCCATAGCCGATGGCCGCACCGGTGAGCGCACCCGCGCCGGCGATCAGCAGGGCAAGAAGGAACATGCGGGAACCTCGGCGAGCGGAAGAAGGCGCGGGGGCGCCCGGAGGGACGATGCGCGCAAGGCTACTGGATTTGTGCGCGCGCCGATACCGCCTTCCCGCGTTCGCAGACGTTGCGTGTCAGTGCACCGGAACGGCCCGCGCCGGCACGGGCGCGGCCTCGATCCGCTCCTCCAGACCGGCGCTGGCCAGCGCCTCCGGGCACGGACCGCCGGTCGCCCAGTCGAGCAGCTCGACCGTATGCACGATCGGCACCGGGCGTTCGCGCTGCGCCAGCCCCAGGCCGATCTGCGTCATGCAGCCGATATTGCCGGTGGCGATCAGGTCGGGTCGCGTCTTCTCGATATTGTCGACCTTGCGCTCGCGCAGCTGGCCGGCGATCTCAGGCTGCAGAATGTTGTAGACGCCTGCCGAGCCGCAGCAGATATGTCCCTCCGGCACATCGCGCACCTTGAAGCCGGCCTTCGTCAGAAGCTCCTTTGGCTGCGTCTTGATCTGCTGGCCGTGCTGCATCGAGCAGGCGGAGTGATACGCGACCGTCAGTCCCGGCCGCCGCACGGGCGTGAGCTCGATCTGCGTCAGATATTCGCTGATGTCCTTCGCGAGCCCCGCGACCCGCGCTGCTGCTGGCCCGTTCACGGGATCGTCCCGGAACATGAAGCCGTAATCCTTGATCGTCGTGCCGCAGCCCGATGCGGTGATCAGGATCGCATCGAGCCCCTCGCCCTCGATCTCGCGCGTCCAGGCGGCGATGTTGCGCAACGCGAATCCGTGGCTCTGCTCCTCGCGGCCCATATGGTGGACGAGCGCGCCGCAGCATCCCTCGCCCCGCGGCAGCACCACCTCGATCCCGTGGCGGGTCAGGAGCCGGATCGTGGCGTCGTTGATGCCCGGATTGAGCACCGGCTGCGCGCATCCGGTCATCAGCGCGACACGGCCGCGCCGCTCGCCCTGGGCCTTGATCACTTGCGGTCGGTCATATGCGGAGCGGATGGCAGCGCGCGTCGGCGCCAGCTCCAGCATCGCCTTCAGCCGCGCGCCCATGACCGGCAGCTTGCCGACCAGCCCGCGCAGGGGCCGCGCCGCCATGGCGCCCGCAATGGCCAGCCTGAACCGGTTGGGATAGGGCAGCACCGCCGCAAGCACGCCCCGCATCAGGCGGTCGTGCCACGGCCGCTTGTAGGTCTGCTCGATATAGGACCGCGCATGGTCGATCAGGTGCATGTAATGCACCCCCGACGGACATGTCGTCATGCAGGCGAGGCAGGAGAGACAGCGGTCGAGATGCTTCACGACCTCGGGCGTTGCCGGCTTCCCGCGCTCGAACATCTCCTTGATCAGGTAGATGCGCCCGCGCGGGCTGTCGAGCTCGTCGCCGAGCGTCAGGTAGGTCGGGCACGTCGCCGTGCAGAAGCCGCAATGGACGCAGGTGCGCAGGATTTTCTCGGATGTCGCCATGGCGGCGTCTTCGAGCTGCTGCGGCGTGAAATTCGTCTGCATGCGAGGCTCCGGTCTGGCGGAAGCGGAACGGGACGGAAGATGTTCAGGACGTCATCAGCCCCGGGTTGAACAGGCCGGCGGGATCGAAGCTCGCCCGCACGCGCGCCTCCAGCGCCGCAACGGGCGCCGGTTGTGGCTGGAAGACCGGCACGGTGAGCCGCAGATCGACCGGTGCCCGCACGAGCGTCGCGTGCCCTCCGAGTGAGGTGAGCGCGTTGCGGATCGCGGCGGCGCCCCCATCGGCCTGTCCGGCAGGAACGGCAAGCCAGACGAGCCCGCCGCCCCAGTCATGGAACCAGCGCAGGCCCGGCAGGACGCAAGCGAGAGCGGCCGTCAGGTGCGGGCCCCTCGTCGGCGCCACGCTGACGCGCCAGACGACAGAGCCGGGTGCCGCATTCATGTCGAAGGGCGCGACGTCGCGGATCGATCGCCACAGATCGGCGCTGCCCTCGCCGCGCAGCACCTGCGGCGCATGGCGCGTGAAACCGGGCAGGGCCGCGAGCGCCGCGAGCCGATGGGCGACCGAAAAGGCGAAGCCCTCGACACGCACCAGCGTCCGGGAGCGCGCCGCGCCGATCCCGGCCGGCAGATGGGCTGCCCCGCTCACGTCATAGGGCGAGCCGAGCGCCGCGCAGAGCAGGCCGATGCCGTCTGCGTCGGATAGGCCCTCGACCACGAGCGTGGCAGCCTCCTCCGGTCGTGGCAGCACCTTGAAGGTCACTTCCGTCAGCGGCCCCAGCGTGCCCATGGCGCCGCAGGCGAGCTTCACGAGATCAAGGCCGGTTACATTCTTCATCACCCGTCCGCCCGACTGGATCGCCTCGGCCCGCCCGTTGACGAGCCGGATTCCGATCAGGCTGTCGCGCGCTGCACCCGCCTGGATGCGGCGCGGTCCCGACACATTCGCCGCCGCGACGCCCCCGATGGTCGGCTCGCCCCGCGTGCCGAGCAGGCCGCGATGGTCCATGGGCTCGAAGGGCAGCATCTGCCCCTTGTCGGCAAGCGCCGCCTCGATCTGCGCGACCGGCGTTCCGGCAAGCGCGCGGATCACCATCTCCGCCGGCTCGTGGAACACGATGCCCGAGAGATCCCGCAGGCTGAGATCGGCCGCCGCCTGGACCGGGCGCCCGATGGCGCGCGTTTTGCCGCCCGCAATGGCGAGAGGCTGGTGCTTCGCTCCCGCCTCCCGGACGATCTCGACCACCTCTGCTTCGCAGCGGGGCGTGAGCATGGGGGCGTCGGCTGTCGACACGAGTGGCTGCGTCATGGCTTCGTCCTGTGATGCGTGGCCGTTCAGGCCGCGACGCGCCCTTCGAGCGGAAAGACCTTGGCGGGGTTGAGGAGCCAGGCCGGATCGAACACGGCGCGCACGCGCATCTGCTGCGCAAGCTCGGCGGGCGTGAACTGGAACGTCATCAGGTCGCGCTTCTCGATGCCGACGCCGTGCTCGCCGGTGAGACACCCGCCGACCTCGACGCAGAGCTTGAGGATGTCATTGCCGGCCTCCTCGGCCCGCTCCTGCTCGGCCGGGTCGTTGCAATTATACAGGATGAGCGGGTGCAGATTGCCGTCGCCCGCATGGAAGACATTGGCGACACGCAATCCGTGCCCCTTCACGATCTCGTCGATGCGGCGCAGCACGAAGGGCAACTGGCCTGTCGGAATGGTCCCGTCCATGCAGATGTAATCGGCGACGCGGCCCGTGGCGCCGAAGGCCGATTTCCGGCCCTTCCAGATGGCGGCCGTCTCCATGGCGGACCGGCTTTCCTTGACGGTGCGCACGCCATGTTCGCGGGCAATGGCGATGATGCGCGCAAGCGTCGCCTCCATCTCCGCATCCGAACCCTCGACCTCGATGATCAGCAGGGCCTCGACATCGAGCGGGTAGCCCGCCTTGGCAAAGGCCTCGCAGATCTCGATGGCGGGCCTGTCCATGAATTCCATCGCCACCGGGATGATGCCGGCGCCGATGATGGCCGCGACGGCCTGCCCTGCCGCCTCGCTCGTGTCGAAGCCGAACAGGACGGGACGAGCGCCCTCTGCCTGCCGCAGGATGCGCACGGTCGCTTCGGTGACGATGCCGAGCTGGCCTTCCGAGCCGCAGACCAGACCCAGAAGGTCGAGCCCGCCGGCATCGAGATGGTCCCCGCCCAGTTCGATCACCGTGCCGTCGAGCATCACCAGCGTGACCCCGAGCAGGTTGTTCGTCGTCACGCCATATTTCAGGCAATGCGCGCCGCCCGAATTCATCGCGATATTTCCTGCGATGGTGCAGGCGAGCTGCGACGAGGGGTCGGGTGCGTAGAAGAAGCCCTCCGCCATGACGGCATCGGTGATCGCGAGATTGGTGATGCCCGCCTGCACGCGCGCCACCCGGTTGGCATAATCGAGCGTCAGCACCTTGTTCATGCGTGCCACGCCGATGACCACCGCGTCTTCCTGCGGGATTGCCCCGCCCGCGAGCGACGTGCCGGCCCCGCGCGGCACGACCTTGACGCCCGCCTCGTTGCAGAAGCGCAGGACATCGGCCACCTCCCGCGTTGTGGAAGGCAGCACGACCGCCAGCGGCAGGCGCCGGTAGGCGGTGAGCGCATCGGTTTCGTAGGGCCGCCTTTCGTCCTCGCTGTCGATCACGGCCTCGGGCGGCAACAGGCGGCGCAGGCCCGCGACGATCTCGTCACGGCGGGCAAGAATGCCCTTGTCGGGCACCGGAAAAGCGATCTGCGACATGGCGGGCCGTCCTCCGTGGCTGCGTCCGCTTGCCGTTCCATCCGGCTGGCGCAGCTTGATCGTGCAAGATTAGCGCAACCGCAAGCATGATGCAGCATGACAGGTCGCCCCATCATTTTTTCCCTGATGGAAAAGATCGTGCCGTGCTGGCACCATGATCGGCGCTGGAGAACACTGAACAATGGACCGCTTGGGCGACCTCGACATTTTCGCGCGCGTCGTGACGGCGGGGTCCATGTCGGCGGCCGGGCGAGAGCTTGCGCTGTCGCCCGCCGTGATCTCGAAGCGCATCCGCCGCCTCGAGGAACGACTTGGCGTGCGCCTGCTCCAGCGCACCACGCGCAAGCTCGCCTTGACGGAAGCGGGGCAGGGTCTCTACGAACGCGCGGTCTCGATCCTCGCCAGCGTCGAGGAAGCGGAGGGATGGGTCGCACGCGGCTCGGGCCTTGCTCGCGGTCTGCTGCGCGTCAGCGCGCCGACCTCCTTCGGTCGGCTTCACATCGCACCCCATCTGCGCGGCTTCCTTGAGACGCACCCGGCCGTATCGCTCGATCTCGTCCTGTCCGACGCATTTGTCGACATTGTCGGCGAGGGCTTCGACCTGGCCATCAGGATCGGCGAACTGGGTGATTCGAGCCTCGTGGCCCGCCGCCTCGCTCCCAATCACCGCGTCCTGTGCGCAAGCCCCGATTATCTCGCCCGTCGCGGCCATCCCCGCACGCTGGACGACCTGCGCAACCACGCGCTCCTGGCCCACAATGCCGAGCAATGGCGCCTCGAGGGCCCGTCGGGCGGTGTCGCCGTCCGGATTGCCGGCCCCCTGCGCACCAATTCGAGCGAGGTCGTGCGCGAGGCGGTCCTTGCCGGAATGGGCATTGCCCTGCGCTCGACCTGGGATGTCGGGCCGGAACTGAAGGACGGACGGCTCGTTCATATCCTGAAGGACTATGGCGGCTCGCGTGCGGTCGCGATCCATGCCGTCTATCCCAGCCGCCGCCATCTGGAGCAGAAGGTCCGCGCCTTCATCGATTTTCTGGCCGGGCTCTATGGCGACCGGCCGTCATGGGACGAGGGCTTGAGACTGGAGCCGTCGGCATGAACGCTGCGGCAAAAGGTTGCGTCAGCCCAAATGCAGCTCGGGAACCTGCTCTCGGGTGCCTGTGCGTCCTTGGGATGGCTTGACGTTCCATCGCCAGCCGGTAGCTCGTAAGGGACGACAGCCGATTTTGAGACCCCCGGCGTGGGTTGCATGCAACGGCCCGGATGCGGGCGGCAAGACGAGGAAATGATCATGATTCGTGGTGTGATGGCCGGAGCGGCCCTTCTGGTTCTCGCGGGCCTTCCGGCCCAGGCGCAGGATGTCGCGGCGGGCGAGCGTTCCTGGGCCAAGTGCCGTGTCTGCCACCAGATCGGAGAGAATGCCAAGAACGTCGTCGGCCCGCAGTTGAACGGCATGTTCGGTCGTCAGGCCGGCACAGTCGAGGGCTACAATTTCAGCGCCCAGAACAAGGCCTCTGGCATCAAGTGGGACGAAGCGGTGTTCGCGGAATATATTCGCGACCCGCGCGCCAAGATCCCGGGGACCAAGATGGTCTTCGCCGGCATCAAGAACGAGCAGGAAATCAAGGATCTGACGGCCTTCATCAAGCAGTTCGGCCCGGACGGCAAGAAGCAGTAAGGCACGGCATCGCACGCAGTTCGGAAGGCCGGCGCGATTCGCCGGCCTTTTGCATGGCGGCTGTCCGGTTCAATGGCTTTCGCTGTGCCCGCGCCGGATCCGCCGCACCATCAGCCAGACGAACAGGATCGACGCAGGCACGGCGCCCGCGGTCACGAAGCCCGGATCGACCGGCAGGAGCCCGGCATCCTTGGCGCCCTTCGCCACATAGCTCACGAGCCCGACCACGTAATAGCTGATGGCGGCAACCGACAGGCCCTCCACCGTCTGCTGAAGGCGCAGCTGCAGGGCGGTGCGTTCGTTCATGGCCGACAGCACATCCCGGTTCTGCTGCTCGATGGCGACATCGACGCGCGTGCGCAGCAGGTTGGCGGCGCGCGTCAGCTTGCGCGACAGGTTGGCCTGCCGCTCCTCCAGCATCTGGCAGGTGCGCATCGCGGGTGCCATGCGCCGGGCGAGAAAGGTGCCGAAGGTCGGCCAGGGCTCGTGCCGGCTTTCACCGATCACGGCGAGGCGCTGCTGCACGATGCCGTCATAGGCGCGGCTGGCGCCGAACCGGTAGGCGGAGGCCGCCCAGTCGGCCTCGAGCGCAGCGGCCAGCACGGTCATCTCGTCGAGAAGGCGCTGGTCCGAATTGAGCTCCTGGCTCGTGGTCATGGCCGCCGCGATGCGGGTCAGATCTTCCTCGATGCGCCGCATGGACGGGGCGAGCCTCTGCGCCTCGGGCAGGCCGAGCAGGGCCAGGATGCGATAGGCCTCGATCTCCAGCATCCGTTGGCACAAGGCCCCCGCGCCGGCCGGGTCGAGCGCCCGGTCGAGCACGAGGATGCGCACGAAACCGTCCGGGCACGGCCGGAAGTCGCTGGCGATCAAGGCGGCGTCCCCGTCGACGCGCGCCGCCGCGAGGCTTGCCGCATCGAAATGGTCGGCGAGCCCGTCGACAGCCTCTTCAGGCATCAGGTGAAGGTCGGCGGCGACCAGCAGGGGACCCGGCTGGACGAAGGCCGGAACGAGCGCCAGCAATTCGTGCACCGGACGCTCGAAGGGCGTGCGGTCGTCATGCGCACCGATATCGAGCGTGTAGGTCGTGAACTCGCTGTGCTGTTCCCAGCGCAGCCCCGCGCCGCCGGGAAGGTCGACGCGGTGGTGCTTGGCGCCCTCGCCCGGAGCCTCGACGCCGTGGTTTCGGCACAGTTCCGCCAGAGCGTGGCGATCAGCCGCAGCGGCGGCCGAGCCGGTGACGAAGCCCATTTGCAGCAGCCGACGCGGTGTCTCGAGCGGATGGAACGGGCGGGCATGGACCTCGCCCAGCACTGTCGCCCGCAGCGGATGCGGTGCGAAGGCCAGCCCGGGCCCGCTCGCGTGTCCTGGCGCACCGATCTCGTCGCTACCGCTCATGCCCGCGCTGCTCATGCCGCTCATGCCCATGCGCCTGTCCGTGCACGCGCCGGTTGACCCCGGCCCACGGATTGACCACTTTCACGCCTGCTGCGCGAGTGCAACCGCGCGGCTGCCAGGAATGGATCGCGAACCCGCCGGCATCGTCGCTGGCCCCCTGTCTGCCGGGAAGAACACATGACGTCCAGAGCGGTGACGCCGCCAGCGCCGACGCCTACGAAGCCGAGACCGGTCAATCCAAGCATCGGCCTCTTCGTGACCTGCCTCGTCGACCTGATGCGCCCCAGCATCGGCTTTGCAGCCCTGAAGCTGCTCGAGGATGCCGGCTGCCGCGTCGAGGTGCCGGCCCAGACCTGTTGCGGTCAGCCCGCCTTCAATTCCGGCGACCGCGCGACGAGCCGGGCGCTCGCCCGCCAGGTGATCGAGGCCTTCGAGCATTTCGATTACGTCGTCGTGCCTTCGGGTTCCTGCGGTGGCATGATCGCCAAACATTACCCCGAGCTCTTCGCCGACGATCCCAACTGGGCGCAGCGCGCGCAGGTCTTCGCCGCCAAAACGCACGAGCTTGTCAGCTTTCTCACGGACGTCCTGAAGGTGGAGGCGGTTGCCGCCCGTCACGAGGGCGCCGTCACCTATCATGACAGCTGCTCCGGCCTGCGCGAGCTCGGCATTCGCGAGCAGCCGCGAAAGCTGCTGTCGAGCGTGGAAGGTCTGAGCCTGGTCGAGATGTCCGACAGCGACGTCTGCTGCGGCTTCGGTGGCACCTTCGCCGTCAAGTACAGCGAGATTTCCGGCGCCATCGTCAGCGAGAAGGCGGCGAATGTGACCGCTGCCGGCGCCCCGACCCTGCTCGCCGGCGATCTCGGCTGCCTGATGAACATGGCGGGCAGGCTTGCCCGGCAGGGATCGTCTGTCCAGGTGCGCCATGTCGCCGAGGTTCTGGCCGGCATGACCGACGAGCCGCCGATCGGCGCGCCCGTTTCCGCAGCCCCCGCGTCGAGGTGACACGATGACCGCTCATCCGACCTCTCGCCATTTCAAGGCCAATGCGCATCAGGCACTGGGCGATACCCAGCTCCAGAAGGCGCTCGGCAACGTCAAGAAGGGCTTCATCGACAAGCGCGCCCGCGCGGCCGCCGCCTTGCCGGAATTCGAGGCTTTGCGCGATGCCGCCCGCGACATCAAGGACCATGCGCTCGCCCATCTCGACCTCTACCTCTCGGCCTACGAGGAGAAGGTCAAGGCCAGCGGCGGCCATGTCCATCATGCCCGTACCGCAGCCGAGGCGCGCGAGATCGTGTCACGCATCTGCAAGGATCTCGGCGCGCGTACGGTGACCAAGGGCAAGTCGATGATCGCCGAGGAGATCGCGCTCAACGCGCATCTCGAGGCGCAGGGCATCGTGCCCGTCGAGACCGATCTCGGCGAATACATCATCCAGCTGCGCAACGAATTGCCGTCGCACATCATCGCGCCGGCGGTTCATCTCAATGCGACGCAGGTCGAGAGCGATTTCCGGCGCGTTCATACCCATCTCGACCCGGCCCGCGATCTCTCCCAGCCGGTCCAGCTCCTGGGTGAGGCGCGTGCCGTCCTTCGGGAGCGCTTCCTGGCGGCCGATGTCGGCATCACCGGCGCAAACTTCCTGATCGCCGAAACCGGCACCTCGATCATCGTTACCAACGAGGGCAATGGCGACCTGACGCAGACCCTGCCAAAGGCGCATATCGTGCTCGCCTCGATCGAGAAGGTCGTGCCGACGCTGGAGGATGCCTCGCAATTGCTGCGCGTGCTGGCCCGTTCCGCAACGGGGCAGGACATGTCGGTCTACACGACATTCTCGACGGGACCGCGCCGCGAAGGCGATCCCGACGGGCCGCAGCATTATCACGTGGTGCTGATCGACAATGGCCGCTCGGCCATGCTGGGCACCGAGTTTCAGGACATGCTGCGCTGCATCCGCTGCGGCGCCTGCATGAACCATTGCCCCGTCTATCATGCTGTCGGCGGCCATGCTTATGGCTGGGTCTATCCCGGCCCGATGGGTGCTGTGCTCACGCCCTCGCTCGTCGGCGTTGACGAGGCCGGTCACCTGCCCAATGCCTCGACTTTCTGCGGGCGCTGCGAAAGTGTCTGCCCCGTGCGAATCCCGCTTCCCAAGATGATGCGCCACTGGCGCGAGCGGGAGTTCGAGCGGCACCTGACGCCGGCAACAGTGCGTTCGGGGCTGTCGGTGTGGTCGTTCTTTGCCCGCCGCCCGATGCTGTATCGGCTCGCGACCGGCGCCGCCATGCGCCTGCTCGGCTGGGCCGGGCGCAGCAAGGGCCGCTTTGCGAGCCTGCCCTTCGCCTCGGGTTGGACCGGAACGCGCGACTTTCCGGCCCCGCAGGGAGAGACCTTCCAGGCGCGCTATGCACGCATGCGAAAGGCCGGCCGGGTGTCGGGGGCGCCGGCGACAAAGCAGGGGACAGGATCGTGAGCGAGGCGCGTGACGAGATCTTCGCCAATATCCGCCGCTCGCTTGGCGTGACGGGACGCGAGGCGCCGCGCCTCACCGTCGTGGAGGAGCGCCTCGACCGGGCGCCGAAGGGGCTGATACCGGCCCGCGGCCAGGGCGATCTGCCGACGCGGCTCGACACGTTCCGGCGAATGGTGGAGGCAAGCCTCGCCACCGTGGTCGATGTGGCAAGCCCGGCCAACATTCCGGCCGCAGTTGCCCAGTACCTGCGCGATCACAACCTGCCGGCCACTTTGCGCATGGGCCACGACAGCCGGCTCGGCGACCTCGACTGGAGCACGACGTCTCTCGATGTCTCGAAGGGGGCCAGCGACGGGCGCGATCTCAACGGGATCAGCCATGCGCTGGGCGGCGTTGCGGAGAGCGGCACGCTCGTCCTCGTCTCCGGTCCCGATAACCCGACCACGCTGAACTTCCTGCCCGACAATCACATCGTCGTCGTGCGAGCCCGCGACATCGAGGGTGATTACGAAGCGCTCTGGGATCGCATCCGCTTCGCTTTCGGCAAGGGCACGATGCCGCGCGTCGTGAACTGGGTCACCGGTCCCTCGCGCTCCGGCGATATCGAGCAGACCCTGCTGCTCGGGGCGCATGGACCCCGCCGCCTGCACGTGATCCTCGTCGGCGCCTGACGGATAATCCGGGCGCGGGGCGCGCCCGGTGGCCGTGCACCGAAGGCTTCAGTTCGCGCGGCCCAGTCGCATGCCGGTCGACGGATCGAAGAGATGCACGCGCTCCGGCTCGATGGCGAGCATGAGCGCTTCCCCGCCCGGCACGACACTGTCGGTCGCTGCCTGCACCACCATGCTTGCCCCGTCGATGGCGCCATGGAAGAGCTGTGTCGCGCCCAGTTCCTCGACGAAATCGACCGGCACGCGCAGGCCCGTACCTGTCGTCGGGCGCAGATCCTCCGGACGCAGGCCGACATCGACCTTCGTGCCGACGCCGAGGCCCGGCTTCATGTCGGATACGTCGATGACCTGACCGCCGACCGCGATGCGCCCCTCGCCTGCCACCGTACCGGGCAGGATGTTCATGGGCGGCGAGCCGATGAAGGTCGCCACGAAACGCGAGGCCGGCCGGCGATAGACCTCGTGCGGCAG
>JBIPLL010000400.1:0-3370 GCA_044368425.1 Beijerinckiaceae bacterium | reverse complement strand
CGGCAAGGGCAATCCGGAAGGCATCGCCGCCTCCGAATGCGGCAACGGGGCCGACAACGCCGCCTCGATGGTGCCCGCGCTCACGCTCGGCATTCCCGGCTCCGGCGTGGCGGCGATCATCCTGGGCGGCCTGCTCGTCCACGGCATGCGCCCTGGCCCGCAGCTGTTTCGCGACAATCCCGACGTCGTCTACGGCTTCATGCTGCAGATGCTGGTGACGGCTGCCCTGCTCTCACTGTTCGGTGGGCTCCTGGCCACCCGGATATTCGGCCAGGCCCTGCGCCTGCCCCCGATCCTGCTGGCTCCCTTCGTCCTCTCGCTGACGGCGGTTGGCGTCTATTCGGTCAATAACAGCCTCGTCGACCTGTGGTTTCTCCTCGGATTCGGGCTCATCGGCTATGTGCTCGACAAGCTTGATATCCCGACGGCGCCGCTCGTCCTGGGCCTGCTTCTCGGGCCCATCGCTGAGAGCCAGTTCCGTCTCGCGCTGACGGTTTCAATGGGTGACCCGCGCATTCTGTTCACCAGCTGGACCTCGCTCCTGCTCATTGCGGGCACTGCGCTCATCTTCATAACTCCGTTCCTTCAGCGCCGCCGGCGTATCGGGAGCGAAGTCTGATGCCCCCTTGCGGTGGAAGCGACAAGAGGGAGGCGCGGTCATGAAGGTGGGTGTCGTCGGGACGGGGCCCATCGGCCTCGGTTGCGCGGCTTTGCTCGACGCCAACGGCCACGAGCCCCTTCTGTGGTCGCCACGCCGTCGCCTCGACGCGCCGGGTGGCCTGCTTCCCGTGGTGACGGAGGGGCTCTTCGCGCATCGCTGCGACGTGCCGGTTGCCGCGGACGTGGCGGATCTGGCCGGGGTCGACGCCATCATCATCTGCGTGCTGGGCAATGGCCACCGCGCCGTCTTCGAGGCGCTCGCGCCGGTGCTGCGGGCAGGCCAGAGCGTCATCATCAGTTCGCATTGCTCGATGGGGGCGCTCTATCTGTCACGCCTTATCGCGGAACGAAGCCTTGACGTGCCGATCATCGCCTGGGCGACGACCCTCACGGGCGGACCGATGCGCGACGGGCGTGTTCAGGTCCGGCTTCTGCGCAAGGAACTCGACGTCGCCGCCATTCCGCAGCGGGCGGGAGAGCATGCCCTGTCGCTGTCCCGCCAGCTCTTCACGGCCCGCTTCCAGCCGGCCGAGAGCCTGCTCGCCATCGCGCTGAGCAACCTCAATCCGCCGATCCACATGGCGAGCGCCATCCTGAACTTCACCCGCATCGAGAAGGGCGAGGCCTGGGACAATTTTGGTTGCATCACGCCCGGCGTCGGGCGGCTGATCGAGGGGCTGGATGCCGAACGGCTCGCCATCGCGGCCGCCTTCGGCCTGCGGGTGCGCTCGGCCCGCGAGCATTATCTCAAGTCCTTCCCGGACCTCGTGCCCGGCTCCGTGGCGGAAATGGCGCAGCAGGTCTCCATCCAGCGGCAAGGCTCGTCGCCGGGGCCAGCGCGCATCGACACCCGTTACATGACGGAGGACGTGCCCTTCGGCATCGTGCCGCTGATCGAACTCGCCCGCGCGGCTTGTGTACCGGTACCCCTGCACGAGGCCGGGCTTGCCGTGGCCAATGCGATCTATGGCCGCGACTTTGCGAGCGAGAACGACCTGCTTCCGGTGGTGGGCCTTGGTGACATGGATGCCGCCGCCATCCGCGATGCGGTGTATGAGGGCTGGTCGCGGTCATGACACGCCACGCCATGACACCGGCCGATCTTGTCCGGGCCACTTTGGCAGGACAGGCCGTGCCGCACCCGCCCTGCAGCTTCTGGACCCATTTCCCCGGCACGGATCTGGAGCCGGAGGCGCTTGCCCACGAGACCCTCGCTTTCGCGCGCCGGACCGGCATCGACCTGATCAAGTCCATGCCGAACGGGCTCTATTGCGTCGAGGATTGGGGCGTCGTCGCCGACTATTCCGAGATCGCGAAGGGTGGGGTCGCCCATGTCGTGAGCACGCCGATCCGCTCGCTGGAGGACTGGGGCACGATCCGCGCGCTCGACATCCGCAGCGGCGCGCTGGGACGCGAACTCGACCATCTCGATCGCCTCGTCCGCGCTGCTGGACCGCATGTTCCGGTCCTCGCCACCGTCTTCTCGCCCCTGACCATCGCCAAGAAGCTCTGCCCCGCGGGCTTTGCCGAAGCGCTGCGCTCCGGGCGGCATCTGGTCGAGCATGCGCTCAGCGAGATCGCCGCCACGGTTCACGCCTTCAGCCGCGCAGCCATCGAGATCGGCTGTGCCGGCGTCTTCTTCGCTGTACAGGACGCAACGCCCGCGGTGGGCGCCGAGACCTATGCCGCGCTGGGCCGCCGCTTCGACCTCGACGCGCTGGCCGGTGCGCAGCGCGGCTGGTGCAATGCGATCCACCTGCACGGCGACGACGTGCTGTTCGATGCGGTCGCCGACTATCCGGTGCCGATCCTGAACTGGCATATCGGCGAGACAGCCCCCAGCATCGCCGATTATCGCAGAGCCGGCGGCAGCAAGGCTATCCTCGGCGGATTGCGACGGACAGCCCTGACGACCGGGGATTTCACGGCGATTGCCGAGGATATTGCGGCAGCCTATGCCGCCGGGGACGCGCGCGGCGTCATCTTCGGGCCGGGCTGCGTCATCCGCCATCCCTGCGACACGTCGATCCTGCGGCAGGTGGTCGATCTGGTCCGCGAACCGCGCGCCTGACTGGCCCGCAAGCCGACGCCCGGCGCTTCAATGCGCCATCTTCCGGCATTCCGCCGCACAGGCGCGGCAAGCGGCAACGCATGCGTCCATGTCGCCGATCTCTTCGCAGCTCTCCGCGCATTCCTCGCAGATCTCCGCGCATTCGGCACAGACATGCTTGTGGTGCGCCGTGCCGATCAGCATGAAATGCGCGCTCGTACGACAGATCTCGGCGCAGGCCATCATCAGGCGCATGTGCTCGGGCTCGACATGGCGGCCGCCGGTCTCAAGGCAATGGTTCATCGCCATGTGAAGGCAGGTCCGATAGCAATCGAGGCAGGCACCGACGCATGTCTGCATGTCGTGGCTGATCTGGTGCATGGGGCGTCTCCCGGACAAAGAGGGGTCTGTCCGGCAAACGACCGCCGATGATCGGGGTTCCCTCCTAGGCCGGCAGCAGGGGCGCGCGTGCCACATCGCGGGCGAGGCGCCGGATCAGATCGGCGCATTCGACCATGCTTGCGAAGCGATGTGACAGCACGGCGTCGGCGTGAATGAGGCCAAGCATGTTGCCTGCAATCGAACCGGTCGAATCGCTGTCCCCGCCATGCATGACCGCAATCTCGAAGCCCTGTTCGAGTGTCTGGCCCGCAAGGCAGG
>JBIPLL010000399.1:0-3374 GCA_044368425.1 Beijerinckiaceae bacterium | reverse complement strand
CGGCCACCTTCAAGAATTCATCGGTCTTCACCCTGGTCGCACTGATGTATCTCTGCATGAGCCTGCCCCTGATGTATCTCGTGTCCCGGCTTGAGAAGCGCTACTCGGCGGGGCGACGCTGATGATCCGGCTTGAGGACGTCCACAAGAGCTTCGGCACCAATCATGTGCTGCGCGGTTTCACGACCTCGGTCTCGACTGGGGAGATCGTCTGCATTGTCGGGCCGTCCGGGTCCGGCAAATCGACGGTCCTGCGCTGCATCAACGGCCTCGAAGCCTACGACGCCGGAACGATCCGCGTGGGAGAGACGCAGGTCGACCGGTCTGCGCGCTCCATCGTGGAGGTCCGCAAAAGGGTCTCGATGGTCTTCCAGCGGTTCAACCTGTTTCCGCACCGCACGGTACTCGAGAACGTCACCGAGGGGCCGATCTTCGTGAAGGGCGAGTCCAGGGCCCACGCGGAGACGCGAGCCCGCGAACTCCTCGCCCGCGTCGGCCTTTCCGACAAGGCGCTCGCCTATCCCGCCCAGCTCTCGGGCGGCCAGCAGCAGCGCGTCGCGATCGCGCGGGCCCTCGCGATGGAGCCGGACGCGATCCTTTTCGACGAGCCGACTTCCGCGCTCGATCCCGAACTCGTCGGCGAGGTTCTCGCCGTCATGAGGGGGCTCGCCGAGGAAGGCATGACGATGATCATCGTCACACATGAGATTGCCTTCGGCCGTGAAGTGGCCGACCGCGCGATCTTCATGGATCAGGGGATCATCGTCGAGGAGGGGCCGGCGCGGGAGATGCTCGCACGGCCCGCACACGCCCGCACGCAGGACTTCCTGCGTCGCGTCACCCATCCGATTTAAGGAGACGGACGCCATGGCCGCACCCTTTCCGCTCAGCCCCGCGCTTTGGGCTGCGACCGCATCTGCGGCCCCGGCGACGCCGCCTCTGGCCGATCAGGCCGAGACCGGCATCTGCGTGATCGGCGGCGGTTTCGCCGGTCTCTCAACTGCCCTCCACGCCGCGGAAGCGGGTGCGAAGGTCATCCTCCTCGAAGCGCGTGAACCGGGATGGGGCGGATCTGGCCGCAATGGCGGGCAGGTGATCCCCGGACTGAAATACGACCCCGAAGAGATGCTCGAGATCTATGGCGAGGAACGCGGCCGCAAGCTGCTGACCTTCGCGGCGACCACCGCCGACAAGGTGTTCGACCTCATCGCCAGACACGGCATGGACGTTCCCCACATCCGCAATGGCTGGATCCAGTCGGCCCCGAATGCCGATGGACTGGCCTTGGCGCGTCGTCGCTTTGAGCAATGGAGCCGGCAAGGGGTCGAGGCCCGTATGCTCGACCGGGACGAGATGGCCGACCGTCTCGGCACGACGTCTTATGAAGGCGGCTGGCTCGATCCACGGGGCGGAGCCGTGCAGCCCCTCTCGTTCGCGCGAGGGCTCGCCAGGGCCGCGATCGCCGCCGGCGCGACGATCCATGGAGAGACGCCCGTCACCGGCATCGAACGGATCGGCGATCGCTTCCGCGTCTCCACGCAGCAGGGCCATGACGTGATCGCCTCCAAAGTGGTGTTCTGCACCAATGCCTATGCCGGAGACGTCGTTCCGGGCTTGCGGCGCACGATCGTCGACGTGAACTCCTTCCAGGTCGCGACGGCGCCGCTTTCCGATAACATCCGCAAGACGATCCTGCCTTACGGTCAGGTCTCGTCCGACACGCGCAAGCTGCTTCTCTATTTCCGCCTCGATCATACCGGCCGGTTGCTGATGGGCGGGCGCGGCCCGTTCCGCGAGCCGAAGAGTGCTGATGACTGGGCGCATCTCGAGCGGGTCGTCGGCAAGATGTTCCCGCAGGTGAAGGACGTCCCCTTCGAATATCGCTGGGGCGGCCGCGTCGCTCTCACGCTCGATCAGTTGCCGCATATCCACGAGCCCGAGCCGGGCTTCGTGATCGATATCGGTTGCATGGGACGCGGCGTCGGCCTGCAGACGGCGATGGGTCAGGCTCTCGCCCGTTACGTGGTCGAGGGCGATCCCGAAGCGCTTCCGTTCCCGGTCCGTCCCATCGAGCCCATTCCGTTCCACATGTTCCGGCGGATCGGTCTTTCGGCCATCATCGCCTGGTATCGCTTGCAGGACGGCGGTGTGAAGCAGACCTGATCGAGTTTCGGGGCGGTTCACCGTCGCGCGGATGCGGGCGCTGCCGGCTGGTGAGAGTTCTCGGCCCGGCTGTTCAGCCCGCGTCCGACCATTTCTGCAAGGATCGTCGCGAACCGGTTCCATCAGAACCGCACCGTCTCTGGCGCGATCTGCTCCGAGGGTGCCTGCGGGTCAGGCGAAGCGCGCGAGGACCGGCTGGTGGTCCGAGGCGCGGGTGTCGCCGTCATAGCTCACCTCGGAGAGCCGAGGCAGGATGTCCTGCGTGACGAAGACATAATCGCAGCAATGCGGCGGCGCGTAGCTCGGCTGCTGCACGCAGGCCGACATCGGGTGCGGTGCCGCTCCGTTCAGATGCATCCAGCCATCCACGAAGGCGGGCGCACCGCTGCCGAAAGGCGCCTCGATGCCGCGCTTCATCAGGTCGTCCGGCAGCATGTTGAAATCGCCGCAGAGAATGGCGCAGGCCGGCTGGGCCGTGCGGCGGTAGGTATGGGGGCCATCCTCGCGGGGAGCCGCAGCGCGGGCCGCCGCCTGCTCGTGGATGGAGCGCAGCGCCTCGATCTGCGGGCGGCGAAGATCGGGATGCGAATATTCAAGATGCGTCGTCATCACCCTGAGCGGTCCGAACGGCCCCTCGACGACGACCTCCAGCAATCCGCGCGGCATGTTCCGGTTCTCCCGTGCGCCCCAGGGCAGCGTGTGACGCATGACCTGGACCACGGGCAGACGGGTCAGGACCATGTTGCCGAACCGCTTCGGCCGGCCCTGCTCGTCACGGGTTTCCAGCGACACGCCCTCGATCGCCTGGAAGCCCGGAAGCAGCCCGGCGATCTGGCGGAACTGGTCGCCCTTCGGCGCCTCGTTCAGCTCGGGAAAATTGTCCGCCACCTCCTGGAGGCACAGCACGTCGAAATCCGCGAGCGCGCGCGCATGCGCGACGATGCGGGCAGGGTCGAGCACGCCGTCGGCCCCCAGGCACCATTGCACATTCCAGGTGATCAGGTTCATCGGCAGACTCGGCTGATAGGGTTTGGCGGATATTGTTCAGCGGATGCCGGCGCGCATGAAGCTCTGCACGAACTGGCGCTGGAAGATGAGGAAGGCCACCAGCAGCGGGGCAGAGGTCATCAGCGTGGCCGCGCAGATCACGGCCCAGTCAATGCCCTGATCCGGCGACGAGAAGATCTGGAGGCCCACCGTCAGGGGCCGGGC